>DATLGW010000883.1:0-3961 GCA_035540315.1 Burkholderiaceae bacterium
CGCAATCGGCGCGATCGGCGAAGCGCTCGCCGGGCTGCGCGTGGACGCCGATGCGATGCGGGCGAACCTCGAGCGGATGCAGGGCTTCGTGTTCGCCGAGGCGGTCACGGTCGCGCTGTCGGATTCGCTCGGACGCCCGGCCGCGCAGGCGCTGGTCGAGCGGATCTGCCGGCGCGCGTTCGACGAGCGCCGCGGACTGCGCGATGCGCTCGCCGACGATGCGCAGGCGGCCGCGCGGCTCGATCCGCAAGCGCTCGAGCGGCTGTTCGATCCGGCGTCGCAGACGGGCAGCGCATCGGCGATGATCGACGCAGTGCTCGCGCGCTGGGAATCGCCGGCGCCGCATTCGGGCTGACGCCACCCTTTCCGGGGCGCGCAAGTCGCGCGCCCGTCGCTTCATCGATCGGAGATCCCGACATGCCATTCATCGAACGCGCACAAGCCCGCCTGTACTGGCGCAGCGACGGCGATCCGGCGAACCCGCCGCTGGTGCTGGTGAACTCGCTCGGCAGCGATCATGCGCTGTGGGAGCCGATCTTGCCGTACCTGGTCCGGTCGTTCCGCGTGATCCGCGCCGACAAGCGCGGCCACGGCGCTTCATCGACGTCGCCCGGCGACTACGACATCGAGATGCTGGCGCAGGACGTGCTGGCAGTCGCCGACGCGGCCGGCGCGCAGCGCTTCGCCTACCTCGGCGTGTCGATCGGCGGCATGATCGGCTTGTGGCTGGGCGCGAACGCGCCGCAGCGCATCGAGCGGATGGTGTTGTGCAACACCGCGGTGCGGCCGGGCGCGCCCGAGGTGATGGCCGAACGGGTCCGCAAGGTGCGCGCCGAAGGCATGGCGGCGGTCGCCGACGGGGTGCTGGCGCGGTTTTTCACGCAGCGGTTCATCGAGCGCGGCTCGCCGCATCTGCACTCGGTGCGCTCGACGCTGCTGTCGCTCGATCCGCAAGGTTATGCCGCCTGCGCCGCCGCAGTCCGCGACGCCGACCTGAGCGCGCTGCCGCCGAAAGTGCGCGTGCCGACGCTGGTGATCGTCGGCTCGCACGACCAGTCGATGCCTCCGGCGCTGGGCCGCGCGCTGGCGGCCGGCATCGACGGCGCGGCGCTGATCGAGATCGACTGCGCGCACATCTCGCATTCCGAGGATCCGCCGCGGTTCATCGACGCGGTGTGGCCGTTCCTGACCGGGCCGGCGCCGCTGTCGGTCCAGGGCCGCTTCGACCGCGGGCTCGCCCGCCGCAAGCAGGTGCTGGGCGCCGACTACGTCGAGCAGCGCATGGCGAGCTCCGATCCGTTCACGCACGATTTCCAGCAGCTGATCACGCGGTATGCCTGGGACGAGATCTGGACCCGCCCCGTGCTGGACGACCGCACGCGGCGACTGATCGTGCTCGCGATCACGGTGGCGACGGGCCGCTGGGAGGAGTTCCGGCTGCACGGGCGCGCCGGGCTGCAGGCCGAGCTGTCGCCGACCGAGCTGAAGGAACTGCTGATCCAGTGCGCGATCTACGCGGGCGTGCCGGCGGCGAATACCGGCTTTCACCACGCGGTCGAGCTGCTGCACCAGCACGCCGCGGAGGACGGCGCTCGCGGCTAAACTGCGCTTGCGATGCAGCATCTGACCCCGAAAGAGGCGTACGAGTTCCTGAAGGCGCGGCCCGACGCCGTGTTCGTCGATTGCCGCAGCGACGCCGAATTCTTCCTGGTCGGCCATTCGCTGGTCGACCGGCCGGGCCAGGAACCGCTGCGGCCGCACAACATCTGCTGGTCCGACGAGCTCAAGCTCGAGACCAATCCGCTGTTCGTCGAGCAGATCGAGCAGATCGCCCAGCCGAAGACGCGGCCGGTCGTGATCATCTGCCGTTCAGGGCGGCGGTCGGTTGCGGCCGGGCATGCGCTGGAGGCGGCCGGCTATCCGGACGTGTACAACGTGCTGCACGGCTTCGAGGGCGAGCTCGACGAGAATTTCCAGCGCGGCAGGCAAGCCGGCTGGCGTCACGACGGCCTGCCGTGGGAGCAGTTGTGACGGGGTCGCGCGAACTCCCTCGAATGCTCGGACGCTGCGGCGCCCGCTTCAGTGCAGCACCAGCGGCTGCTGCATCAAGCCGTCGAAATTGCTGAGGAACTCGTCGACCTCCTCGATCGACGGCTCGGTGGCGATCAGCTCGGTCACGTCCTGCCGGAATTTCTCCGCCATCGCACCGCCGAGGAAGATCTCGCGCTTGGACGCCTTGTCCATGATCTCGTACCCGCCACCGAACTGCTCCCCCTCCGCGGCGCGGAACTCGACGACGCAGTACGTGGGGCTGTTGTAGATCATGTTCATCGCGCGTACCTCACTAGGTGACGGGCAGTGTTGGCCCCGCCATCCGGTTTAAGTAGCCTGCACCGACAATCGTGATCCCGAGACCGACGAGCGCGAGGGACTTCCGCACAGCTGTCGGAAATCCGCCAACCGTCCGGCCGAACCCCCGATAAGCCCAGCTACCGCGGCTCAGATCGGTCGATCGGATGGCCGACGCCCATTGGTACTAGAGCACGATTCAAGCCTGCATCGATCGCCGCCGCCTGTTGCGGCGCCGCGCGCCATTCGATCCGGCTGTCGCGCCGCCAGTCGGTCTCCTGCCACCGTTCGCCCTCCGAGTCGGCGCACCACGCGTACCACGCCCGCCCGGTGCGAAACGCCGCGCGCGCCTGCCGCAGCGCGCCCCCCGAGCGCAACCGCCCGAGCGCGTCGCGCAGCGCAGCCCGGTCGAACACCCGATCGGACGGCCAGCGGCGACGCTGCAGATCGGCGCCATCCTGCGCAGCCCCGTCCCAATCGCCGCCTGCGGCAACCGCAGCGGCCGTTGCGCGCAGCGGCAGTCCCGCGCCGGCGGCGGCGACGCGGCGGCTGAACGGCGGCGCCGCCGCCAGTCGCGAAACCTGCGCATCCAGCCCCGCGGCGGAAGAGCCGTACAGCAGCAGCAGGTCCGACACCGCGAGCAGCGCCGGCGGCGCTGCGGCAGCGGCCGGACCGGGGGCCGCGTCGGCGATTCCGATCACCGACTCCAGCTGCAGCCGCGCCGCCAGCGGCGCGTCGCGCAGCTGGTCGACCAGCGCCGCCGGGTGGTCCTGCGCCGCCGTCTCGATCAGCAGCAGATCGGGGTCGGCGGCGTTGCGCAGCAGCCGGGCGACGGCGGTGCGGAACGCGACGCCGGCGGTGCAGCATGGGCAGCCTGCGGCGCGAACCGCGATCGCCTGCGGCGGCAGCAGCGATGCCACCGGCGCGGCGCCGGTCATGCCCTCCAGCAGCGCCGCCCAGCGCTCGGCTGGCGGGCGCTCGCGCAGCAGCAGCGCGAGCAGCGCGCGCCGGGCCGAAACCGAGGTCGCCGCCAGCACGATGCAGCGGACTCGGTGCGCTGGCAGCGTACGCACGAGGTGGGGTGTCGACGAAATGCCGAATTCTACCGGCGCACGGCAGCGACGCAGCCGTTCGCGCGAGGTCGGCCGGACCCGGCGATGCTAGTATTGATCGGTTTGCCTTACCGGATACCGGACGCACCGGCCGGTCCGATCACAAGCAGCACGGTGCATGCGGCGAAGCTGCAAGCGAACGCAGCCGCCAGGAGGAGAAGTTGCGCCCGACCGACACCCGTGACCCCGACTACTACCACCGCGTGGTCGACTGCCAGTGGGCGTGTCCGGCCCACACGCCCGTGCCCGAATACATCCGGCTGATCGCCGCGGGGCGCTATTCGGATGCGTACATGGTCAACTGGAAGTCCAACGTGTTCCCGGGGATCCTCGGGCGCACCTGCGACCGTCCGTGCGAACCCGCGTGCCGCCGCGGCCGCGTCGAGGAGCACAACGCGGACAAGCCCGAACCGGTCGCGATCTGCCGGCTCAAGCGCGTCGCCGCCGACTACAAGGACGACATCCGCGCGCGGCTGCCGAAGCCGGCCGCCGCGCCGAAC
>DATLGW010000884.1:0-7234 GCA_035540315.1 Burkholderiaceae bacterium
TCGCAGGCCGGCTCGGGTCGACCGTGCGTTTCCTGCACGTGGTCGACTTGACATACGTCGTGCGCGCCGGCGAAGGAACGAGCGTGTACGCGACCCAGCTGGCTGACGTTACCCGCGCGGAGGGCGCGAAGCTGCTCGATCCGGCGCTGCAGCATGCGGCGGACGCAGGCGTGAGCGCCGAGGCTGCGAGCGTCGAGATCATGACGGGACGACCGGCCGACGAAATCGTGGCCGAGGCGCAGCGTTGCGGCGCAGACCTGATCGTGATGGGGACTCACGGCCGCCGCGGTCTGCAGCGCGCGATGCTGGGCAGCGATGCGGAAAGGGTGCTGCGGCACGCCTCCGTGCCGGTGCTGCTGGTGCCGTCTCGGAAGCGATCGCCGTAGCTTGCCGTTGTCGCCGTGCGTCGCATCCTGCGAAGGTGTTCGCCGCCCGCGGCTATCATGGCGCGAGCACGCAGCCCATTGCCGATGCGCTCGGCATCCGGCCGGCCAGCCACTACTATTACTACGTTACTACGGCGACCGGGTCGGTCGCTAGAATCGATCGCACCACGGACGCCCGGCGCCGCAGCCAATGCACATCACGGGGGAGACGGTCACCGAGCTCGACGTTGCGCAACTCCGGCGCCGGCTGCGGGCGTCGACGGCGCCGGCGCTGCTCGCGGCGCGTGCGCGCGCAGAGCCTGATCGGGTCGCGCTGCGCGCGCAGCGACTCGGCGTCTTTCGCGAAGTCAGCTGGCGCGAGTACGCGGAGCGGGTCGCGCGAACGATGGCGGTATTCTCGACGCTCGGCGTATCGCGCGGCGACCGTGTCGCGATCATCGGCGACGCCTGCGAGGAATGGGTGTACTGCGACCTCGCCGCGCAGGCGCTCGGCGCGATCACCTACGGCATCTACCAGACGTCATCGCCGGCCGAGGCGCAGTACCAGATGCGCGACGGCGGCGCGAAGCTGCTGGTTGCCGAGAACCAGGAATTCGTCGACAAGGTGCTGCCGTTCGCGCGCGAGCTGCCGAACCTGCAGGCGATCGTCGTCGTCGACGACACCGCGCTGTACGATTACGACGATCCGCTGCTGCGCTCGCTCCCCGAGCTCGTGGCGGCAGTCGATCTGAAGGGCGATGCGGCGGTCCTCCATCTGGAGGATGCGGCCACGGCGATCGACCCTGCGTCGCCGGCATTCATCGTCTACACGTCGGGGACGACAGGACCGCCGAAGGGCGCGCTGATCGCTCACGGCAAGCATCTGGCGGCGGCGCACACGCTCGTGTCGCACTACCCGACGCTCGCCGAGAAGCCGCATCGAACGGTCGCCTACCTGCCGCTGTGCCACGTGCTGGGGCGCGACGTCGCGATCACGGTCCCGCTGCTCAGCTCGCTGGTTCCGCATTTCGGCGAGGATCCGGAGGCGATCGGAACGACGATTCACGAGGTCGCGCCGACGGTGCTGTTCGCGGTGCCGCGTTTCCTGCAGAAATACGCGTCGCAGGTGATGATCGGCCTTGCCGGAACGACACCTGCGAAGCGGGCGGTGCACGACGCAGCGATGCGGTTCGGTCGCGACCACGCGCGGCGCCGCTGGGACGGCGCGAACGGGCGGTTCCAGGACTTCGTGTACCGGCTGTGGCACGGGATCGCTTTCCGTCCGGTGCTGAACAAGCTCGGATTCGACGCGATCGAGCTGCTGATCTCCGGCGGGGCGCCGCTGCCGCCGGCGACGATGACGCTGTGGCAGATCTACGGCGTGAACCTGGTCGAGATGTACGGGCAGACCGAGACCGCCGGTGCAATCATTGCCGGGCAGCGCGGACCGTTCCCGCGGCCTGGCGGCGTGTGCGAGCCCGCCGACGGCGTGCAGGTGCGAATCGCCGACGACGGCGAGGTGCTGGTGCGATGCGACGACGTGTTCGACGGCTACTGGAACCAGCCCGATGCGACCGCAGCGGTGCTGGGCGCGGACGGATGGCTGCGCACCGGCGACGTCGGACGGCTGGACGAGCACGGACGGCTGCAACTGGTCGATCGCGCGCGCGACTTCATCGTGACATCGGGCGGCAAGTCGATCTCGCCGACGTACATCGAGAGCGCAGTTCGCGCCAGCCCCTACGTCGCCGACGTTTGCGTGTTCGGCGACCGACGCAAGTATCTGACCGCGTTGATCGAGATCGACTTCGACACGGTCTCCGACTGGGCGCAGAGCCGCGGCCTCGCGTACGCCGGTTTCACGTCGCTCGCTTCGCACTCGAGCGTCGTCGAGCTGATCGCCGGCGAGATCGAGCGCGCGAACGCCGAGCTCGGCCGCGTCGAGCAGATCAAGCAGTTCCGGATCCTGCCGAAGGCGCTCGATCCCGAGGAGGAAGGCGAGCCGGTCACGCCGACCCGAAAGATCAAGCGGCGGCAGATGCAGCAGCGTTTCGCCGACCTGATCGAGCAGATGTATGCAGCCGATGACGACGAGCAACGGATCGCCGCAGGGATCGCCAGCGGCGATCCCCGCTGAACCGCAACCGAACGACTCGACGACGACAAGGAGACATCGATGACTCATCCCGCTTCGATCCTTCGCTCGCGACTGCTGGGCGCGCTGGCGTTCGCCGCCGCTGCGACCGCTGCCGCGCCGGCGCTGGCGCAGGACGCATACGTGATCGGCGTGTCCGGCGCGATGACCGGGCCGGCCGCGGCGACCTACGCGCCGGCAGTCGACGGCTTGCGGATCTATCTCGACGGCGTCAACGCGCGCGGCGGCATCAACGGCCGCCAGGTCCGGCTGGTGATCCACGACAACCAGGGCGAGGCGTCGCGCGGCGCGGCCGACGCGAAGAAGCTGCTGACGCAGGACAACGTGCTGATCCTGCTGAACGCGAGCCTGTCGGCGACGTACGCGCCGATGGTCGCCGAGGCCAAACGCGCCGGCGTGCCGGTGCTGTTCGCGAGTGCGGTTTGCCCGAAAGAGGTGTATCCGCCGGCCGATCCGCTGCAGTTCTGCACGACTGCGTTCGCGGCGAATCACGACAGCCGCGCAACGCTGAGCTTCGTGAAGCAGCAGAGCAAGGAGCCGGTACGGCTGGGACTGGCGGCGATGGCGATTCCGATCTCGCGCGCCGAGATCGATTTCGCGGAGAACCTGTCGAAGCAGATGGAAATGACGCCGGTCGACAAGGCGGTGATCCCGCCGCCGACGGCCGATTACACGCCGTTCGCGACCAAGCTGCGCGACGCGAACCCGAATTGGGTCTACTCGTGGGCGCCGTGGGTCACGCAGGTGCGAACGCTCGAGGGACTGCGCCGGCTCGGCTGGAACGGCCGCTACATCGCATGGGCGCACCTGAACGCCGAGGACGAGCTCGCTCGGCTGAAGGACGGCGACTTCTACGTGATCGGCGCCAACGCATTCTTCCAGGACGAGCTGCCGGTGCACAAGGAGATCCGCGACGCCGTGGCGAAAGCGGGCTCGCAGTACCCGCCGACGCAGATGGCCGAGGGCTGGATCGCCGGCATGGTCATCGAACAGATCCTGAAGCAGGCGGGCTGGCCGACGAATCCGCAGAAGGTCGCCGCGGCGATGAGCGATCTGAAAGTCGACACGAAGGGGTTGCGCGGCGGTCCGATCGAGTGGACCAAGGACAACCATTTCCGCACTCGGCAGTACTACCGGGTGTACCGGTGGGATCCATCGGCGAGCGCGATCCGGCTGGTGCAGGACTGGCAGGCGGTCGACGTCAAGTGACGCAGCGACTGCCGGCTGCGCCCGCGCCGCGCGCGTCGGCGCGCGGCGGCGCCGGGCCTCGCGGCTGATTGGAGGGCCGGGTGCAGCTGCTGGTCAACATCGTCGTGCTGGCCGCGATCTATGCGCTGATCGCCTGCGGCTACGTGCTGATCTACCGCGCAAGCCGCGTGCTGAACCTCGCGCACGGCGAGCTGATGATGCTGGGTGCCTACCTGCTGCTGACGACTGCGTCGCTGCACGCCGGTCATCCGCTGCTCGCGATCGCCGCTGCGCTCGCGCTGGCCGCGATGGCGGGCGCATTCGTCTACCTGGCGCTGATGCGCAAGATGACCGGCGAGGCGGTGCTGGCCGCGGTGCTGACGACGGTGGCGCTGGGCATCCTGCTGCGCGGCGTGATCGTGATGCTGTGGTCGGCGCAGCAGCAGTACCCGCTGCAGCACCTGGGCTTCGCGAACCCGCCGATCGCGCTGCCGGGCGGCGCGCGGATCTCGAGCGCGATGGCGGTACTGGTTGCGACGACGGCGGCGGTCTACCTGGGCCTGTTCGCGTTCCTGCGCTTGACGCGCTGGGGGATCCGGCTGCGCGCCGCCGGCCAGAACCCGCTGCTGGCGGCGCAGCGCGGGATCGGGCTGCACGGAGCCTATGCGCTCGCCTGGGGGCTGTCGACGTTCACCGGCGGCGTGGCCGGCATGCTGATCGCGATCGACGCAGGGCTCGACCAGACGATGGTGATGATCGGGCTCAAGGCTTTTCCCGCCGCGCTGGTCGGCGGCCTCGACAGCCTGGCGGGCGCGCTGCTGGGCGCGCTGGTGATCGCCGCCTCCGAGGTGCTGCTGATCCACTACGTCGATCCGCTGCTCGCCGACGTCGTGCCGTTCCTGGTGCTGATCGTGATGCTGGCGATTCGGCCGTGGGGGCTGCTGGGCACCCGCGAGCAGCTCGACCGGGTCTGACGTGGCGCACGCGAGCGGCTACTTCCGCACCGACTACCGCCGCGACCTGTGGCTGCTCGACACGCGCGCGCAGCACGTCGCGGCGGCGGCCGGCGTCGCCGTCGTCGTCCTGGTTCCTGCGGTCGCATCGCCGTTCCTGCTCGATCTGGCGAACCAGTTCTTTCTTGCATCGATCGGCGCGATCGCGCTGATGCTGCTGACCGGGCTCGCGGGCCAAGTGTCGCTCGGACACGCGGGGCTGCTTGCGGCCGGCGCGTTCACGGCCGGCATCCTGTTCAAGGAGTTCGATGCGCCGTTCTGGCTGACGATTCCGGCCGCGGCAATGACCGGCGCAGTGCTCGGCGTGGTGTTCGGACTGCCGTCGCTTCGGCTGCGCGGGCTGTATCTGGCGGTCAGCACGCTGGCGCTGCACTTCGTCGTCGTCTACCTCGGCCATGAGTATGAAACGAAGCGCGGTTACTCCACCGGCATCCTGATCGACCCGCCGTCGCTGTTCGGCTGGGAACTGTACAGCGGCATCGCGTGGTATTACGTGCTCGCGGCCGCGGCCGCCGCGACGTTGCTGTTCGCGCTGAACCTGGCCCGCACCCGTACCGGGCGCGCATGGCGCGCGATCCGCGACCACGAAACGGTCGCCGGCGCGCTGGGAATCGACGTCGCGCGCGGCAAGCTGTCGGCATTCGTGATCAGCTCGATGATCACGGCGGTGGCGGGCGCATTGTTCGCGTATTACCGCTCGTTCGTGTCGGTCGAGGCGTTCTCGCTGTTCCTGTCGATCCAGTATGTCGCGATGATCATCATCGGCGGCATCGGATCGCTGCTCGGAGCAGTGCTGGGCGCCGGCTTCGTCACGCTGTTCCCGTATGCGCTCGAGGCGGTGTTGCGGATGCTGCCGGGCGGCGCCGCGTTCGCGTCGGCGATTTTCGCCGTCAACTATGCGGCGTTCGGGCTGGTGATGATCCTGTTCCTGGTGTTCGAGCCGCTGGGGTTGGTCGGTATCTGGCATCGCGTCCGCGACTATTTCCTGCTGTGGCCGTTCCGGCAGCGGCCGGCGCTGCGATGACTGCGGCCCCGCCCCCCGGCGCAGCGAAAGATGCGGCGTTCGCGGTCGCGGAACCGCTGCTTTCGGTCGCGCAGATCGAGGTCGTCTATCACCGGGTCGTCACCGCGGTGCAGGGCGTGTCGCTGGCGGTGCCGAAAGGCGCGATCGTCGCGATTCTCGGCACCAACGGCGCCGGCAAGACGACGACGCTGCGGGCGATCTCGGGCTTCCTGGGACTGGACGACGCGCGGGTGACCGAAGGCACGATCCGGTTTCGCGGCCAGTCGCTGGAGAACCGCGCGCCGCACGAGATCGCTCGGCTCGGCGTCACGCTGGTCCCCGAACGCGACAAGGTGTTCCCGAACCTGTCGGTTGCCGAGAACCTGCGGGCGAACGTGCCACGCTCGGGCGGTCGCAGCGGCATCGGTGAGCAGGTGTTCGATTTCTTCCCGCGGCTGGCGCAGCTGCGCAATCGCCAGGCCGGCTACCTGTCGGGCGGCGAGCGCCAGATGCTCGCGATCGGCGCGGCGCTTGCATGCGAGCCCGAGCTGCTGCTGATCGACGAGCTGTCGCTCGGATTGGCGCCGGTCGTCATCGAGGAGCTGATGCAGCGACTGCTCGAGATCCGCAAGGCGCTCGATCTGACGCTGGTGCTGGTCGAGCAGAGCGCGGCGACCGCGCTCGCGATCGCCGACCACGGCTACGTGATGGAGAACGGCCGCGTCGTGCTCGACGGCGATGCCAGGCGGCTGCTCGGCCATCCCGACGTGCAGGAGTTCTATCTCGGCACGCCGGGGGCCGTCGCCGCCGACGGCGAAGCCGGGCGCCGGCGCAGCTATCGCGACGTCAAGCAGTACCGGCGCAGCCGGCGCTGGTATGGCTGAGATCCCTGGCGATGGGGTCGAGCTTCGCATCGAGCGGCTGTCGCTCGAGTTCGGCGGCTTGAAGGCGCTGGCCGACGTGTCGCTGCACGTCGTGCGCGGCGAGCTGCTGGCGCTGATCGGTCCCAACGGCGCCGGCAAGACCAGCGTGTTCAACTGCATCAGCGGGCTGTACCGGCCCAGCCACGGCGAGATCCGCTTTCGCGGCCAGTCGCTGCTGGGCGAGAGGCCGCACCGGATCGCGCAGCGCGGCATTGCACGCACGTTCCAGCACGGCGAGTTGTTCCCGCACATGACGGTGCTCGAGAACCTGCTGGTCGGCCGGCACGCGCGGATCGCGACGCGCCCGTGGGCGGAGGGGCTGTTCACCCGCGGCGTGCGCGACGCCGAGGTCGAGCACCGGCGCGCGGTCGAGGAGATCCTCGACTTCATCGAATTGCAGCGCTACCGCCACACGCCCGTGGCGGCGTTGCCGTTCGGAATCCAGAAGGTCGTCGGCTTCGGCCGCGCGCTCGCGCTGGAGCCCACGCTGCTGCTGCTCGACGAGCCGTCGGCCGGCCTGAACCGCGACGAGCGCGAGGACCTGGCGCGGTTCATCCTTCGGATCAAGCATCGGCTGGGGATCGCGA
>DATLGW010000885.1:0-1969 GCA_035540315.1 Burkholderiaceae bacterium
GTGGATCGCGTATCGCAGCGCGCTGCGCGCCTGATACAGCATTGCCAGCTGCCACGCCGCCAGGCCCAGCAGCAGCACGATCGGCAGCGCGACCAGCGTTTCGACCATCGAGTGGCCGCGCCACCGCCGCACGCGCCGGCGACTGCAGCCGCGCGAACACTGCAGCAGCCTCATGGCTGCGACCCGCGTCGCACCGGCGCACCCTCGATGTATTCGACCTGCGGTCGCGGCGGCAGCGGATCGACCGTCAGCGGGTCGGCCACGGTGCCGCGGCCGCCGGCAGCACGTCGTGCGCTCGGCCTGCCGGTCCAGCGATCGACCGTGTACGGATTGGCCGGCTCCGCGGAGCGTGCACCGTCGCCCGCTGCGCCCGCCGGACTGGCTGCCGCAGCGCGGCTGGCGGCGCGCGTGACCGCGGCATCCGCAGCCGCCGCGGTCGCGCCCGCATCGCCAGCGGCGGTTCGGCGCGCTTGCTGCACGAGCTCGATCAGCCGCTCGAGCACCTGGTCGCGGGTTGCGCGCAGCTCGTCCGCGCTCTGGCCGCCGCGATCGAAGCGCTCCAGCGCATCGCCGACCTGTTCGGCGGCGAGCAGCGCGATGTTCAGCAGCGCCTTGCCCACCGCTGCCGGATCCGGAATCGCGGCTTCGTCGGCCGGTACCGCATTGCGATAGGCCGCCATCGCGGCACCGATGCGTCCACCCTGGTGATGCAGATTGCCGATCCGCAGCCATGCCTGCGAATGGCCGGGGTCGAGCTCGACGAGGGTCTGGTAGGCGTCGAGCGCCTGCGGCAGGTTGCGGCTGCGATACATCGATTCGGCTTCCTTCAGCAGCCGATCGAAGGTCGCTGCAGCGACCGGGCGCTGCAGCCGGATCGGCCCCAGGTCCGCCGCCGTCAGCGGCCGGATCCGCGTCGCCACGGGCGCGACTGCAGTGCCCCCGGGGGCCAAGACCAAGTCGGACGGTCGCTCGGTCATCGCGCGCGGCCGGTTCGCCATCAGCGCCGAAGCCGCGATCAGCGCGGCCGACAGCATCACCCATTCGGTTCGCGTCATCGAAGCACCTCGCACAGCAGACGGTCTCCGGCCTTCAGGCCGCGACGTGCCGCTTCGCCGTCCTGCAGCTCCAGCACCGATTCGGCGCGAAGGCAAACCGCGATGCGCCACGGTGCGAGGCGCTCGTGCAGCGCCACGACGGATCCGCCACGGTCGAGGAATGCGACGTCGATCGCATCGCGCATTCCGATCGTGTGGATCGCGCGGCAGCGCGGAAACAGCACGGCGCACTCGCGTCGGTTTTTGCCGTGTCGGAGCAGGCCGATCAGGCGGTCGTGGAACGACAGCGCGATCCGCACCGGTACCCGGATCGCCGGCCCCCTGTCGGCGTCGCAGCATCGCTTCATCGCAACAGCCCCTCCTCGAGCAGACGTACGACGACCGGAAAGGCCAGCAACACGAACGTGCACGGGAACACGAACACCAGCAGCGGCAGCAGCATCTTCACCGGCGCCTGCATCGCCAGCCGTTCGGCCCGCGCAAAACGCTCGCTGCGCCGCTGATCGGCCTGCGCCCTGAGCGCGGTCCCGAGCCCGGTGCCGTGGCGTTCGGCGGCGATCAGCGCGGAAACGAGACTGGCGATCGCCGGCAGCTGCAGCCGGTCGGCAAGCGAGCGCAGCGCGTCGGCGCGCGTGCGCCCGGCGCGAACGTCTCGCAGCACCCGCATCAGTTCCCCGCGCAGCGCACCGGCCGGGCCGCGATCGACCGCCTGTGCGATCGCCCCGGTCAGATTCGCGCCCGCCTCGACCGCGAGCGTGATCGCGTCGAGGAAAAAAGGCAGCTGCCGTGCGATCGACGCGGTCCGTCGCTCGACCCGCCGCCGCAGCCACGCGCACGGCAGCGCGGCGCCAGCCAGCGCGGCCGAACCGACCGCGACCGCAGTCCCGGCAGGCGCCGCCGCCAGCGCGATGCCA
>DATLGW010000886.1:0-7524 GCA_035540315.1 Burkholderiaceae bacterium
CCAGTACATCGAGCCGCTGCACCTTCTGGGCGCGCTGATCGCGCAGGCCGACGGGCCGGGCAGGGCGCTGCTCGAGCGGGCGGGCGTGCGGGTGCCGGCGCTGAAGACCGCCGTCGACCAGGCGATCAAGCGGCTGCCGCAAGTGCAGGGGATCGGCGGCGAGGTCCAGATCGGCCGCGAGCTGGTCAACCTGCTGAACCTGGCGGAGAAGGAAGCGACTCGGCGCGGCGACCAGTACATCGCGTCGGAAATGTTCCTGCTGGCGCTCGCCGACGACAAATCCGAAGCAGGGCGGCTCGCGCGCGACGCGGGTCTGAACCGCAAGGCGATCGAGTCGGCGATCGAGGCGGTCCGCGGCGGCCATGCGGTCGAGAGCGCCGAGGCCGAAGGCCAGCGCGAGGCGCTGAAGAAATACACGGTCGATCTGACCGAGCGGGCTCGGCAGGGCAAGCTCGATCCGGTGATCGGCCGCGACGACGAGATCCGGCGCACGATCCAGATCCTGCAGCGGCGCACGAAGAACAACCCGGTGCTGATCGGCGAGCCCGGCGTGGGCAAGACCGCGATCGTCGAGGGCCTGGCGCAGCGGATCGTCAACGACGAGGTGCCCGAGACGCTGAAGAACAAGCGGGTGCTGTCGCTCGACATGGCGGCGCTGCTGGCGGGCGCGAAGTACCGCGGCGAGTTCGAGGAACGGCTGAAGGCGGTGCTCAAGGAGATCGCCGCCGACGAGGGCCGCACGATCGTCTTCATCGACGAGCTGCACACGATGGTCGGCGCCGGCAAGGCCGAGGGCGCGATCGATGCCGGCAACATGCTCAAGCCCGCGCTCGCGCGCGGCGAGCTGCACTGCGTCGGCGCGACGACGCTCGACGAGTACCGCAAGTACATCGAGAAGGACGCGGCGCTGGAGCGCCGGTTCCAGAAGGTGCTGGTCGACGAGCCGTCGGTGGAGGCGACGATCGCGATCCTGCGCGGGCTGCAGGAGCGCTACGAGTTGCACCACGGCGTCGAGATCACCGATCCGGCGATCGTCGCCGCCGCGGAGCTGTCGCACCGCTACATCACCGACCGGTTCCTGCCGGACAAGGCGATCGACCTGATCGACGAAGCCGCCGCCCGGATCAAGATGGAGATCGATTCCAAGCCCGAGGCGATGGACCGGCTCGATCGGCGGCTGATCCAGCTGAAGATCGAGCGCGAGGCAGTGCGCAAGGAAACCGACGAGGCGTCGCGCAAGCGGCTCGACCTGATCGAGCAGGAGATCCGCCGGCTGGAGAAGGAATACGCGGACCTCGAGGAAGTGCTGCGCGCCGAGAAGGCGGTCGTGCAGGGCAGCGCGCAGATCAAGGCGGAAATCGACAAGCTGCGCGCGCAGATGGCCGATCTGCAGCGCAAGGGCCAGTTCGACAAGGTCGCAGAGATCCAGTACGGCAAGCTGCCCGAGCTCGAGGGCCGGCTGAAGGCGGCCGCCGAAGCCGAGGGCGGCAGGAAAGGCGACGGCTCGCGGCCGAAGCTGCTGCGCACGCAGGTCGGCGCCGAGGAGATCGCCGAGGTCGTGTCGCGCGCGACCGGCATCCCGGTGGCGAAGATGATGCAAGGCGAGCGCGAGAAGCTGCTGTTCATGGAGGGCAAGCTGCACGAGCGCGTCGTCGGCCAGGACGAGGCAGTGCGGCTGGTATCCGACGCGATCCGCCGCTCGCGCGCCGGGCTGTCGGACCCGAACCGGCCGTACGGCTCGTTCCTGTTCCTTGGCCCGACCGGCGTGGGCAAGACCGAGCTGTGCAAGGCGCTCGCCGGGTTCCTGTTCGATTCGGAGGAGCACATGATCCGGATCGACATGTCCGAGTTCATGGAGAAGCACTCGGTTGCGCGGCTGATCGGCGCGCCGCCCGGTTATGTCGGCTACGAGGAAGGGGGCTACCTGACCGAGGCGGTGCGGCGCAAGCCGTACAGCGTGATCCTGCTCGACGAGGTCGAGAAGGCGCATCCGGACGTTTTCGGCGTGTTGCTGCAGGTGCTCGACGATGGCCGGATGACCGACGGGCAGGGACGCACGGTCGACTTCAAGAACACGGTGATCGTGATGACGTCGAACCTCGGATCGCACGAGATCCAGCGGTTGTCGTCGGGCGATCGTCCCGCCGATGCCGCGCTGGTCAAGGAAGCGGTGATGGGCGAGGTGCGGCGCCACTTCCGTCCGGAGTTCATCAACCGGATCGACGAGATCGTCGTGTTCCATGCGCTCGATGCGCGCCACATCAGGTCGATCGCGCAGATCCAGCTGAAGCGGCTCGAGCAGCGGCTGGCAGAGCGCGAGCTGACGCTGTCGATCAGCGATCGGGCGCTCGACGAACTGGCGAAGGTCGGATTCGACCCGGTCTACGGCGCGCGGCCGCTGCGGCGGGCGATCCAGCAGCACATCGAGAATCCGGTCGCCAAGGCGATTCTCGAAGGCAAGTTCGCGCCGAAGGACGTGGTGCCGGTCGACTTCGCCGACGGCCGGTTCACGTTCGAGCGGATCGTGCACTGAGGGAGATCCTGCCAGAAACGGGTTCGCGGTTTTCCCGCAGGCCGGCGGCCTCGATCGCATGGCAGAATCGGGCCCCTTCGAAACCCTGAAGGGCCCGATCGTCGATGAGCAGCACTCTCGCGCCGGCGCAGCACCGCCGCATCCTCACCCGCATTGCCGGCGAGCTGGCGGTCGCTGATTCCCGCGTCGAGGCCGCGATCGCGTTGCTCGACGGCGGGGCGACCGTGCCGTTCATCGCACGCTACCGCAAGGAGGCCACGGGCGCGCTGGACGACACGCAGCTGCGCCAGCTCGAGCAGCGACTCGGCTACCTGCGCGAGCTGGAGTCGCGCCGCGCGACGATCGTCGAGACGATTGCCGGGCAGGGCAAGCTGACCGAGCCGCTGGCCGCTGCGATCGACGCGGCCGAAACCCGGCAGCAGCTCGAGGACCTGTACCTGCCGTATCGGCCGAAGCGGCGCACGCGCGGCCAGATCGCGCAGGAGGCAGGACTGGAGCCGCTTGCTCAGGCGCTGCTCTGCGACCGCGACCGGGACCCGCTGGTCGAGGCTGCCGCATTCGTCGCACCCGATCGCGGCGTCGCCGACGCGAAGGCGGCGCTCGACGGCGCGCGCGACATCCTCGCCGAGCGCTTTGCCGAGGACGCGTCGACGCTCGGCGCGCTGCGCTCGCTGCTGTGGGACGAAGGCCTGATCGCATCGCGCGTGGTCGACGGCAAGCAGGCCGAAGGCGAGAAGTTCCGCGACTACTTTGACCACCGGGAACCGATTGCGGCAGCGCCGTCGCATCGCGCGCTGGCGCTGTTCCGGGGCCGCCAGCAGGGAATCCTGTCGCTGACGCTCGAGCTCGACGAAGCGCGCGAGCAGCAAGTGCCGCATCCGTGCGTCGCGCGGCTCGCCGCTGCCGTCGGCCTGGCGGATGCGCTGAACGCGGTGCCGGGCGCTGCGCCGCAGCCGGCCGGCGCCGCGCCGGTGCGCGCGGCCGATCGCTGGCTGGCCGACGTGCTGCGCTGGTGCTGGCGCGTGAAGCTGTCGCTGCATTTCGAGACCGAGCTGTTCGGCCGCCTGCGCGAGCGCGCCGAGCGCGACGCGATCACGGTGTTCAGCGCGAACCTCAAGGACCTGTTGCTGGCGCCGCCGGCCGGACAGCGGACCGTGATGGGGCTGGATCCCGGGCTTCGCACCGGGGTCAAGGTCGCGGTGGTCGCCGGCACCGGAAAGCTGCTCGAGACCGCGACGGTGCATCCGCACGAGCCGCGGCGCGACTGGCAGGGCGCGCTCGCGGAGCTGGCAGCGCTGGTGCAGCGTCACGACGTCGAGTTGATCGCGATCGGCAACGGCACTGCGTCGCGCGAGACCGATCGGCTGGCGGCCGAGTTGCTGCAGCGGCTGCAGCGGCCGCAGCTGCGCAAGCTGGTCGTCTCGGAGGCCGGCGCTTCGGTCTATTCGGCTTCAGAAATCGCCGCCAAGGAATTCCCCGACCTGGACGTGAGCCTGCGCGGGGCGGTATCGATTGCGCGCCGGCTTCAGGATCCGCTGGCCGAGCTGGTGAAGATCGACCCCAAGTCGATCGGCGTCGGACAGTACCAGCACGACGTCAGCCAGCACGAGCTCGCGCGCGGGCTCGGCGCCGTCGTCGAGGACTGCGTGAATGCGGTCGGCGTGGACGTGAACACGGCTTCGGCGGCATTGCTGGCGCGCGTCTCGGGGCTGACGCCGTCGCTTGCCGAGCGGATCGTCGCCTGGCGCGACGAGCACGGCGCATTCGCGGACCGTCAGTCGCTGCGATGCGTGCCGCGGCTCGGCGACCGAGCATTCGAACAGGCGGCCGGCTTCCTCAGGATCCGCGGCGGGACCAATCCGCTGGACGCGTCTGCGGTGCATCCCGAGTCGTACGAGGTCGTGCAGCGCATCGTGGCGCGGATCGGCAAGCCCGAATCCGAGGTGATCGGACGCGTCGATGCGCTGCGCGCGCTGCAGGCCGAGTGGTTCGTCGACGCGCGCTTCGGGCTGCCGACGGTCCGCGACGTGCTCGCCGAGCTCGAGAAGCCGGGTCGCGACCCGCGCGGCGAATTCGTCACCGCGTCGTTTCGCGACGGCATCGAGCGGTTGCAAGACCTGCAGCCCGGCATGGTCTTGCAAGGGGTCGTCACGAACGTCGCGAACTTCGGCGCATTCGTCGATGTCGGGGTCCACCAGGACGGTCTGGTTCACGTGTCGGCGCTCGCCGATCGGTTCGTGCGCGATCCGCGCGAGGTGGTCCGCGTGGGCCAGGTGGTGCGCGTGCGAGTGCTCGAAGTCGATGCGCAGCGCAAGCGGATCGCGCTGACGATGCGACTGAACGACGGCGAGCAGCGGACCCGCCGCGAGGCCGGCGGACCGGTGCGCTCGGGCGCTGCGCGCGCCGGCACGCCGCGCGCAGGCGCAACGGCGGCCGGCGCCGGTCAGACCGCGATCGCGGCTGCGTTCGAGAAGCTCCGGCGCGCCTGACAAGGCAGCGCCCGGGCTCGCTGCACGGCGCGCAGTGCCGCGCACCCGCGAGCGCGGGTTTTGTGATCTACTTTTCGGTTTCGTCGCCCGTTGCGGATTGCCCAAGATGAAGTTCCGTTTCCCGATCATCATCATCGACGAGGACTGGCGCGCGGACTCCGCCAGCGGGCTGGGCATCCGAGCGCTCGCGAAGGCGATCGAGGACCAGGGGGTCGAGGTCGTCGGCGGATTCACCTATGTCGACGTGACGATGGTGGCGAACCAGGCCGCGCGCGCGTCGGCGTTCATCGTGTCGATCGACGACGAGGAGATCCTGGAGGAGGGCGAAAGCGCCGCGATCGCCGACTTGCGCGACTTCGTCGCGGAGACCCGGCGGCGCAACGCCGACATCCCGATCTTCCTTTTCGGGGAGACCCGCACGTCGCAGCACATCTCGAACGAGATCCTGAAGGAGCTCCACGGGTTCATCCACATGTTCGAGGACACGCCGGAGTTCGTCGCCCGCTACATCATCCGCGAGGCGAACAACTACCTGAACTCGCTGGCACCGCCGTTCTTCAAGGCGCTGGTCAACTACGCGAACGACGCGTCGTACTCGTGGCACTGCCCCGGGCACTCCGGCGGCGTGGCGTTCCTGAAGAGCCCGGTCGGACAGATGTTCCACCAGTTCTTCGGCGAGAACATGCTGCGCGCCGACGTCTGCAACGCAGTCGACGAGCTGGGCCAGCTGCTCGACCACACCGGGCCGGTGGCGGCGTCCGAGCACAACGCGGCGCGGATCTTCAACTGCGACCACTTGTTCTTCGTCACCAACGGCACGTCGACGTCGAACAAGGTCGTCTGGCATTCGACGGTCGGCACCGACGACGTGGTGCTGGTCGACCGCAACTGCCACAAGAGCGTGCTGCACGCGATCATGATGACCGGCACCGTGCCGATCTTCCTGCAGCCGACCCGAAACAACCTGGGCATCATCGGCCCGATCCCGCGCGAGGAGTTCCGCCCGGAGAGCATCCAGGCGAAGATCCGCGCGCATCCGCTGGTCAAGGACAAGAATGCCCGCCCGCGGGTGATGACGATCACCCAGTCGACCTACGACGGCATCGTCTACAACGTCGAGACGATCAAGCAGACGCTGGGCGACTACATCGAGAACCTGCACTTCGACGAAGCGTGGCTGCCGCACGCGACCTTCCATCCGTTCTATCACGAGATGCACGCGATCGGGCCGAACCGGCCGCGCTCGAAGAGCGCGATGATCTTTTCGACCCAGTCGACGCACAAGCTGCTCGCCGGGCTGTCGCAGGCGTCGCAGATCCTGGTGCAGGACTCCGAGAAGATCAAGCTCGACCGTTATCGCTTCAACGAGTCGTATCTGATGCACACGTCGACGTCGCCGCAGTACGTGATCATCGCGTCGTGCGACGTCGCGGCGGCGATGATGGAACCCCCGGGAGGGACGGCGCTGGTCGAGGAGTCGATCAAGGAGGCGCTGCACTTTCGCCGCGCGATGCGCAAGGTCGACGCCGACTTCGGCGAATCGTGGTGGTTCGACGTCTGGGGCCCGAGGGAGTTCCACTACAACGGCGGCGCGCAGCGCGACGACTGGTTCCTCCGGTCCAACGACCCGTGGCACGGCTTCGGCGAGCTCGCGTCCGGCTTCAACATGCTCGACCCGATCAAGGCGACGATCGTCACGCCCGGGATCGACATCAACGGCCGCTTCGCATCCTGGGGAATTCCGGCGGCGATGGTGACGAAGTACCTGGCCGAGCACGGAGTCGTCGTCGAGAAGACCGGGTTGTATTCGTTCTTCGTGATGTTCACGATCGGCATCACCAAGGGACGCTGGAACACGCTGGTCACCGAGCTGCAGCAGTTCAAGATGGACTACGACCAGAACCAGCCGCTGTGGCGCGTGATGCCCGAGTTCGTCTCCAGCCATCCGCAGTACGAGCGCATCGGGCTGCGCGACCTGTCGCAGATGCTGCACGAGGAGTACCGCCGCTACGACGTTGCGCGCGTGACCACGGAGATGTACCTGTCCGAGGTGCAGGTCGCGATGAAGCCGTCGGACGCGTTCGAGTGCCTGGCGCACCGGCGCGTCGATCGCGTCGGCATCGACGAGCTGGAGGGGCGGATCACGACGATGCTGGTGACGCCGTACCCGCCGGGGATCCCGCTGCTGATCCCGGGCGAGCGCTTCAACCGCGCGATCGTCGAATACCTGAAGTTCGCGCGTCAGCTGAGCGAGCGCTTCCCCGGCTTCGACACCGACGTGCACGGGCTGACGGTGACGCCGCACAGCGACGGCAAGCGGCAGTATTTCATCGATTGCGTGCGCGAGCGCGCCCGCTGAGCGCCGCTTACCGGCGCCGACCGGCGCCGGGCTCCGGCTCGGGGCCGACGGCCGCCCGCTCGTCGCCCGGCTGCACGATCACCAGCTGCGTGCCTGCGACTACGTCGTACAGCGCGCGCCGCTGCCGGTCGACCCATGTCCAC
>DATLGW010000887.1:0-5385 GCA_035540315.1 Burkholderiaceae bacterium
CGCTACGCGAGCCAGCGCTGCAGGTTCGCGCGGACGAACGCGTCGTCGGACAGGTCGGGATGCTCGCGGCAGACGCGATCGATCTCGTCGGCCTGCCCCGGTGACAGCGTCTCGCGCGGATCGAGGCACCAGATCCCTTCGAGCAGTCCCTGCCGGCGCAGCACTTCGTGGCAACCGGGGATGCAGCCGGCGAAGTCGTTCGCGACGTCGAACAATGCGGCGTTGCAGTCGGTCACGCGCGAGTCGAGCGCAAGCAGATCCTCGTCGACGCTGCCCTCGGCCACCGCGGCGTGCGCGCGCTCGAGCAGGTCGACCGCGCGCTGCGTCCACACGCTCCAGTGCCCGAGCAGCCCGCCGCGTATGCGCACCCGGACTTCGTCGCTGCCGCGGCGCACCGCCAGCGGCGTCACGAGGTCGAGCACGATGTGATCGTCGTTGCCGGTGTACAGCGTGACCCGGTCCTCGGCACCGGCCAGCACGACGCCGCGGGCGACGTCGAGCGTACGGTAGCGGTTGAACGGCGCGATCTTGATCGCGATCACGTTGTCGATCGCCGCGAAGCGCTGCCAGAACTGCACCGGCAGCACGATGCCCCCGACCGCCGGCTGCAGGTAGAAGCCGATCAGCGGGATCTGCTCGGCCACGGCCGCGCAGTGTTCGATCAGCTGGTCGACCGACGCGCCCTTCATCGGCGCCAGCGACAGCATCCCCGCGTGATAGCCGTGCGCGATCGCGACCTGCGCCTCGCGGCACGCCTGCTCGGTGCGTCCCGACAGGCCGGCGATCATCGCGACCGGTCGCTGCGTCCACTCGCGCGCGGTGCGCGCCGCGAGCTCGAGCACCGGCTCGTACAATCCGACGTCGCGGATCGCGAATTGCGTCGCATGCACGCCGACCGCGAGGCCCCCGGCGCCGGCGTCCAGGTAGTAACGCGTCAGCGCGCGCTGGCGGCGCGGATCGAGCCGGCGCGTCGAATCGAGCGCGAGCGGATGCGCGGGGACGACGGTGCCGCGCGCGAGCAGTGCAAGCACCTCGGCCGGCAGTTGCGATCGGTGAAGTGTCATATTAGGATGTAACTATCCGGTTAATTTAGCGTACGCTCTCGACAGCGTCAACGAGGACAGAGGAGATCAAGACCGTGAAAACGACCGCATTCATTCGCATCGCGCTGGCGGCGGCCGTCGCATCGCTCGGGCTCGCGGCCAACGGCGCAAGCGCGCAGAAGACCGAGAAAGTCGATTTCATCCTGAACTGGGTGCCGGGCGGCGACCATGCGCCGTATTACTTCGCGAAGAAGCTGGGCTGGTACGCGAAGGAAGGCATCGACCTGAACATCGAGCCGGGCAAGGGTTCGGCGCTGGCGACGCAGCGGGTCGGCGCCGGCGCCAATCCGATCGGGCTGGCCGACATGGGCGGCGTGCTGGTCGCGCGCGGCCGCGGCGCCGACCTGGTCGCTGTCTACAACGTCTACGCGAACTCGCCGCAGGGGATGTATTGGCTCAAGAGCTCGGGCATCAAGGGCGTCAAGGACTTCCCGGGCAAGAAGATCGGCAACCCGCCGGCCGACGGCGCGCGCACGATGTGGCCGGCGCTCGCGAAAGCGAACGGCGTCGACCCGAAATCGGTCACGTGGGTCAACGTCGACGCGAACGCGAAGCTCGCGGCGCTGAAGACCAAGGCGATCGACATCACGACGTCGTTCTACAACATCCACCACATCTTCCAGGCCGAGCTCGGCGACGACATGGGCTTTCTCGCGTGGCGCGACGCGGGACTGAACCCGTACGGCAACTCGATCATCGTCAACGGCGCGTACCTGAAGAACAACCGCGCGACCGTCGAGAAGTTCGTTCGCGTCACGCAGCGCGCGTTCGCCGAGTGCGTGAAGGAACCCAAGCCGTGCGTTCAGGCGCTGGTCGAGGCGAACGGCGCGCTTAAGTTCGACAACGAGCTGACGAACTGGAGCCTGGTCGAGGTGCTGATGAGCGACAAGTTCTCGCGCGAGGTCGCGCTGGGCATCCACGACGACAAGCGGATGGCCGACGACTACGAGCTGGTGCGCGAATACATCGGCATCGAGAAGCCGTTCGACGTCAAGGCGACGTACACGAACGAGTTCCTCGATCGCTCGATCAAGATGAAGAAATAGCGCGGCGGCCGCACGCGGGCGGCAAGGCTTGACGCTGTCGCCGGTCAGCCGGGCGGCGCAGGAGCTGGCGCGCAGCGCGCTGCGCCGGCTCGTGCGCGCGACGGTGGTCGCGCCGCAGGCCGCGGGCGAGGCGATCGACCGCGGCCGCCCGGTCTGTTATGCGCTGCCGTTCCGGCAGCTGTCGGCGCTGCTGGTGCTCGAGGACGAGGCGCAGCGGCTGGGGTTGCCGTCGCCGCGTGCGCCGCTCGCGACCGACGCCGTACACGAGGACGGCGCCTACTTCTTCCTCACCGCGTCCGGGCAGCCGTCGCCGCTGCGCCGCCAGCCGTACCGCTACGCGCCGCGGCTGGAGCGCCTGGTGGCTGCCGTGCGCGCGAACCCGGAACTGGACGTGCAGATCGTGCCGGTGCACGTGTTCTGGGGGCGTGCGCCGGCCAAGCAGGAGTCGATCGTCAAGGCGCTGCTGGCCGACAGCTGGGTCGTGCCGGGCACGCTGCGGCAGGCGCTGCGGATCGCGGTGCACGGGCGACAGACGCTGCTGAAGTTCGGCGAGCCGATTCCGCTGGGCGCGATCGTTCGCGGATCCGACGAGCCTGGGCTGGCGCTGCGGCGGATCGCGCGGCTGCTGCGCGCGGAGTTCCGCCGCGAGCGCGAGCGGGTGATCGGACCCGACCTGTCGCACCGGCACACGCTGGTCAACGCGGTGATCGATTCGGAGCGCGTGCAGCAGGCAATCGGCGAGCAGGCGCTCGCGCGCAACATCGCGCGCGAGCAGATCGAGCGCACCGCGCGGCGGCATGCGTACGCGATCGCGTCGGACTATTCGTACCCGTTCCAGCGTGCGTTCGAGCTCGCGCTGAACCGGCTGTGGAACCGGCTGTACGACGGCATCGAGGTGCACCGGTTCGAGGATGCGCGCGCGGCCGCCGACGGCGCCACGCTGGTGTACTTGCCCTGCCATCGCAGCCACATCGACTACCTGTTGCTGTCGTACCTGATCTGGCGCCAGGGGCTGCCGCCGCCGCACGTGGCCGCCGGCGACAACCTGAACCTGCCGGTCGTGGGTTCGCTGCTGCGCCGAGGCGGCGCGTTTTTCCTGCGCCGCAGCTTCAAGGGCGACCCGCTGTACGCGGCGGTGTTCGCCGAATACCTGCACGCGATGATTGCGCGGGGCTTCGCGATCGAGTTCTTCGTCGAGGCCGGCCGCAGCCGTACCGGCCGCACGCTGCCGCCGAAGTCGGGGCTGCTCGCGATGACGGTGGAGAGCTGGCAGCGCGAGCCGCGCCGTCCGCTGGTGTTCGTGCCGGTGTACATCGGTTACGAGAAGCTGCTCGAAGGCAACTCGTACATCGCCGAGCTGTCGGGGCGGCCGAAGCAGCGCGAATCGCTGCCGGGGCTGCTGCTGTCGCTGCGCCGGCTGCGCGAGCATTTCGGCCGCGTGCACGTGAACATGGGCGAGCCGATCCGGATCGATACGTGGTTCGATCCGGCGACCGCCGAGCCGGCGCCGCGGGAGCGCATCGCCGAGCTCGCCACCGAGGTCGTGTCGCGGATCAACGACGCGGCCGTCGTCAATGCGGTGAACCTGGTTTCGGTCGCGATGCTGGCCACGCCGCGGCACGCGATGGACGCGGCGCAGCTGGCGCGCCAGATCGACCTGCTGCGCCGGCTGCTCGAGCGGGTGCCGTACTCCGCGCGGCTGGCGCTGACGCCGCTGGACGGCGAGCAGGCGGTCGCCTACGCCGAGCGCACCGGGCTGCTGGCGCGGATCCCGCATCCGCTCGGCGACGTGCTGCAGGTGCCGCAGGCGCAGGCGGCGCTGCTGGCCTACTTCCGCAATAACGTGCTGCATGCGTTCGCGGTGCCGGCGCTGATCGCCTGCGTGATCGCGCAGGGCCGCAGCGACAGCCGCGACGCATTGCTGGCAGTCGTGCAGCGGCTGTTTCCGTTCCTGCGCGCCGAGCTGTTCCTGTCGTGGCCGCCCGAGCGGCTGCCGCAGCGCGTCGACGACTACCTGCAGGCGTTCGACGCGCTGCAGCTGACGCGGGCCGATGCGCTGGCGCCGCCGCCGGCGGGCACGCCCGAGTCGGTCGCGCTGCACTCGCTGGCGCAGGTGATGCGCCAGCCGCTGGAGCGCTACTTCATCACGCTGGCGGTGCTGACCGGTCAGGGGCCGGGCGCGCTGACGCCGCAGGCGGCCGAGGACCTGTGCTACCTGCTCGCGCAGCGGATGTCGTTCCTGCACGAGACGGGGTCGCCCGAATTCTTCGATCGCGCAGCGTTTCGCTCGATCATCGAGGCGCTCGAGCAGCTCGGCCTGGTGCGCCGGACCGAGGGCCGGCTGCATTTCGACGAGCGGCTCGCCGCATGCGCGGCCGATGCCGAGCATCTGCTGTCGGCCGAAGTGCGGCTGGCGATCGCGCACGTCACGCAGCTGCGCGGCGAGGACGTCGCGCGCGCCGAGCAGGCGCTGCGCAGCGCGTAGCGGTCGGCTGACGGCGCGCTGGCAGCCGGTTGGCCGGCAGGATCAGCCGTGCCGCAGGCCGCGGCGCTCGGACATCGCCTGCCCCAGCCGCGCCAGCTGCGCGTCGTCGAGCAGGCGCTCGGCCATCGGCAGCAGCTCGCCGTCCTCGCGCTCGAGGTGCCGCTCGTACAGCGACACCGGCGCATCGACGTCGGCCGGCGCGAGCATGGCCGGTTCTCCGGCGGCGATCCGCTGCAGCGGATCGCGCAGCCGGACCCAGGCCGCCTCGAGCGCCCGATGCTCGTGCGTCAGCGCATCGGTCAGCTCGCGCACGCAGATTGGGTCGGAACCGGCCAACGCCTCGTGCAGCGCCGGGAACAGGTCGCGCTCCTCGTCGGCGTGGTGATCTCGCGCGGCGGTGTCGAAATAGCGCAGCACGCCCTCGGCGGCGCTGCGGGCGTCGGCGTCCGAGCCGTGCGTGGCCAGATGCGCGGCCAGCCGGCGCAGCGTCGCGCAGTGGCGCTGGATCCGCTCGTGGCAGGCAGCGAGCAACTCGAGCGGAGAATCGAATCCTGCCGACGGCGAGTCGAAGCCGGGGATCTTGGTCATCTGTTGCAGCGCGCTCCGGAGCCCGATGATGCCATGCCGGCCGCGCCCGTTCGCCGGACGACCGCGGCGGGCCGGCCGCGGCGGGGACCCGCGGCGACGTATGCGATCATTGCGGGATGAGCGGCGAACTGACAGTCGAGGTCTGGCGCGGGCGCCAGGACGG
>DATLGW010000888.1:0-1701 GCA_035540315.1 Burkholderiaceae bacterium
GCGCTGGCGCTCGAGCTGCTCGCGGATCCGCGGCTCGATTCGCTGATCACCGGCGAGAGCGACTTCGACGCGCTGCCGTCGGTGATGGCGGCGCTGGCGGCGGGTGCGGATGCGCTGTGCCATCGGATCGTCTATCGCTGAAGGAACTGCCGATGTACACGGTCTGCGTCCGCGACCATCTGATGATCGCGCACAGCTTCGTCGGCCAGGTGTTCGGCCCGGCGCAGCGACTGCACGGGGCGACGTATGTCGTCGATCTGGAATTGCGCCGCGCGCAGCTCGATGCCGACGGCGTGGTCGTCGACATCGGTCGCGCGGCGCGAATGCTGCGCGAGCTGCTGGGCGAGCTGAACTACCGCAACCTCGATGACGAGCCTGCGTTTGCCGGCCGCAACACGACGACCGAGTTTCTCGCGCGCGCGATCGCCGATCGCGCCGTCGAGCGGGTCCGCGCCGGCGAGCTCGGCGCCGGCGCCGCCGAGCTCGCGTCGCTGCGGGTGACGCTGCACGAGTCGCACGTCGCGTGGGCGTCGTACGAGATGGCGCTGTAGCGCCGCGATGGCGCCGCGCGTTCGCTTCGTCGTTCCGGGCGCGCTCGACACCGCGACCGGCGGCTATGCGTACGACCGGCGGATCGTCGACGGCTTGCGCGCGCTGGGCTGGCAGGTCGGCGTGCACTGCCTCGGCGCGGATTTCCCGCATCCGTCGGCCGCATCGTCGGCGCACGCCGACGCCGTGCTCGCTTCGTTCGCCGCCGGCGAGCGGGTCGTCGTCGACGGGCTGGCGCTGGGCGCGATGCCCGCGATCGCGCACCGGCATGCGCAGCGGTTGCGGCTGGTCGCGCTGGTCCACCATCCGCTGGCGCTGGAAACCGGGCTCGACCGCTCGGTGGCCCAGGCGCTGGCCCAGGCCGAGCGCGACGCGCTGCGGGCAGTGCGTCGCATCGTCGTCACCAGCGCCGCGACCGCGCGGCTGCTGCGCGCCGACGGCGTTGCGCCGGAACGCATCGACGTCGTCGAACCGGGGACCGATCCGGTGCCGCCGGCACGCGGCTCGGGGGGCGAACGCGTGGCGCTGCTGTGCGTGGCGACCGTCACGCCGCGCAAGGGCCACGCGGTGCTGCTCGATGCGCTGGCGCCGCTGGTCGACTTGCGCTGGCAGCTGGTGTGCGCGGGCAGCGTCGAGCGCGATCCGGCGTGCGCCGCGGCGGTGCGCGAGCGCATCGGCGCGCACGGGCTGACGCAGCGGGTCGCGCTGCTCGGCGAGGTCGACTCGCAGCGCCTGCCGTCGCTGTACGAGCGCGCCGACGCGTTCGTGCTGGCGTCGTTCGTCGAAGGCTACGGAATGGCGCTCGCCGAAGCGATCGCGCACGGGCTGCCGGTGGTCGCGACCCGCACCGGCGCGTGCGACGAGATCGCGCCCGACGGCGCGGCGCTGTGGGTGCCGCCGGGCGATTCGCAGGCGCTGTCGGCCGCGCTGAGGCAGCTGATCGAGCAGCCGCCGTTGCGGCAGCGGCTGGCGGCTGCGGCGTGGGCGGCGGGCGAGCGGCTGCCGCGCTGGCCCGATTGCGTGCAGCGCTTCGCGCACGCGCTGCAGCGCGTCCCCGAATGAACGCGCGCCAGCCTGCGCATCGCCGGCGCGGGGGCCGCGCGAGCGGCCGCTTCAGCGACTCGTGGCTGGCGTTGCGCGAGCCCGCCGATC
>DATLGW010000889.1:0-2921 GCA_035540315.1 Burkholderiaceae bacterium
CTCCTCAGTTGCGCACCGGCTTGCCGGTCTGCATCATCCCCATCACCCGCTCGACCGTCTTCGGGTGCGTGAGCAGCGACAGGAACGCCCGCCGCTCCAGCCCCATCACCCAGCGCTCGTCGACGACCGATCCGCCATCGACGTCGCCGCCGCACATCACCTCGGCGATCGTGCGGCCCAGATGGAAGTCGTGCGCGCTGATGAAGCCGCCGTCGCGCATGTTGACGAGCTGTCCGGTGATCGTCGCGATCGCCGAGCGGCCCGCGACGCGGAACGTCGCGCGCCGCGGCGGGCGCCAGCCGACCTCGCCCATCGCCTGCGCCTCGCGGATCGCGCAGTACAGCAGCTCGTGCGGGTTGAACACGATCGGATCCGACGGCAGCAGATAACCGATCGCCTGCGCGTCGATTGCCGAGCGCGACACCTGCGCGGTGCCGGCGGCCATCACGTATTTCTTCACGAAATCGAGCAGCAGCGAGTCCTGCCCGGCCGACTGCTCCTCCGACGCGCGGCGCGCGCCGTAGGTCAACCCGCCGGCGGCCGGGATCAGGCCGATGCCGACCTCGACCAGCCCGATGTAGCTCTCCAGCAGAGCGACCCGGCGCGCGCAGTACAGCGCGAGCTCGCAACCGCCGCCCAGCGCCATCCCCGAGACCGCCGCGACGGTCGGAACCTGCGCATAACGCAGCCGCAGCACCGCATCCTGCAGCTTGACGACCTCGGGCTCGATCGCCTTCGCGCCGCCCGACATGAACAGCGGCAGCATCGCCTGCAGGTCGGCGCCGACCGAAAACGGCTCGTCGGGCGACCAGATCACCAGCCCGCGGTAGTCGCGCTCTGCCAGGTCGACCGCGCGCGACAACCCGGCGGTCACGCCGGGGCCAATCGCATGCATCTTGGTCTTGATCGACAGGATCAGCACGTCGTCGAGCGGCGCTCCCCCCGCTCCGGCGCCGGCCTGCGATGCCGCGCCCGCCAGCGTCCACAGCCGCACCGAGTCGTCCTCGTGCACGGTGGTGCCGGCACTGTGGCCGCCCGGGCGCTGCTCGCCGGCCAGCGGCGCGCGGAAGACCTGCCGCCGGTACACCGGCAGATGCGAGCGGCCGACGAACTCGCCGCGCGCCGGCGACCACGAACCCCCGGGCTGGTGCACGCCGCCGCGCTCGGCCACCGGCCCCGAGCGCACCCAGTCCGGCAGCGGCACCGGCGCGAGCGCCTTGCCCGCATCGATGTCGGCCTGCAGCCACTCGGTCACCTGCGCCCAGCCGGCCTGCTGCCAGATCTCGAACGGTCCCTGCTTCTGCCCGAACCCCCAGCGCAGCGCCAGGTCCAGGTCGCGGGCGTTGTCGGCGATCGCCTGCAGGTGCACCGCCGCGTAATGGAACGAGTTGCGCAGCAGCGCCCACAGGAACTGCGCCTGCGGATTGCCCGATTCGCGCAGCAGCTGCAGCCGCTCGGCCCAGGTCTTCTTCTTCAGGATCCGCGCGACCGTCTCGTCGGCCTTCGCGCCGGACGGCACGTAGTCGCCGCGCGCCGGATCGAGCCGCAGGATGTCCTTGCCCTGCTTGCGGTAGAAGCCGGCGCCGGTCTTCTGCCCGAGCGCGCCTTTTTCCAGCAGCCCCGCGAGCGCCGGCGGCGTCGCGTACACGTCGCGGAACGGATCGTCGCGCAGGTTCTCCTGCATCGTACGGATCACGTGCGCCATCGTGTCCAGGCCGACCACGTCGGCGGTGCGGAACGTGCCCGACTTCGCGCGCCCGAGCTTCTCGCCGGTCAGGTCGTCGACGACGTCGTACGACAAGCCGTAGTTCGACGCCTCGCGGATCGTCGACAGCATGCTGAAGATGCCGACGCGGTTCGCGATGAAGTTCGGCGTGTCCTTCGCGCGCACGCAGCCCTTGCCGAGCGTGCTCGTCAGGAACGTCTCGAGGCGGTCGAGGATTCCCGGATCGGTGTCGCCGGTGGGGATCAGCTCGACCAGGTGCATGTAGCGCGGCGGGTTGAAGAAGTGCACGCCGCAGAAGCGGCGCAGCAGATCGGCATCGTCGCCGAAGCCTTCGGCGAGCCGCGCGATCGACAGTCCCGACGTGTTCGTCGCGAAAATCGCATGCTTGCCCACGTGCGGCGCGACCTTGCGGTACAGGTCGTGCTTCCAGTCGGCGCGCTCGGCAATCGCCTCGATCACCAGGTCGCATTCGGCGAGCGCCGGCAGGTCGTCGTCGTAGTTCGCGACGCGGATCGCGTCGGCGAGATCCGGATGGCCGAGCGGCGCCGGGCTCAGCTTGCGCAGGTTCTGGATCGCGCGCTCGACGATGCCGTTCTTCGGGCCCTCGCGCGCCGGCAGGTCGTACAGGATCACGTCGACGCGCGAATTGACCAGATGCGCGGCGATCTGCGCGCCCATCACGCCGGCGCCGAGCACCGCGACTTTCTTGACGATGAAATTGCTCACCGGTGGGCTCCTTGCTCGTTCGTTGAAGCGGTTCGACAGCGGCGCGCGCCGCTCAGAACAGCTCGGGCTCGACGTCCATCAGCGGCTTGGCGCCGCTGCGGATGCTGCGGATCAGCGCGGCCGTCTCCGGCTGCAGCTTCGCGAAATAGAACCGGGCCGTCGCGAGCTTCGAGCGATAGATCGGATCGGCGGAATCCTGGTTGGCGAGCGCGACCTTCGCCATCCGGGCCCAGAAATACGAGTACACCAGATGGCCGATCACGCGCAAGTAGTCGACGGCTGCTGCGCCCGCCTCGTCGGCGTTCGACAGCGCCTTGAAGCCGATCTAGGTCGTCAGCTTCTCGATCCGGCCGGCGAGGTCCGCCAGCGGATTGACGAACTCGGCCATCTCCTCGCGGGTGCCCTCGTCCTCGATGAACTGCTGCACCAGCTTGCCGAAGTCGCGCAGCTTCGCGCCCTGATCGCCGAG
>DATLGW010000890.1:0-2124 GCA_035540315.1 Burkholderiaceae bacterium
ATCCTGATCGACGGACTGCGGCTGCGGCACCTGCTGATCGGCGACGACTTCCGCTTCGGCGCGCAGCGGCGCGGAGACTTCGCGATGCTGAGCGAGGCGGCACGACAGCATCGCTTCGGGCTCGAGCGGATGGACACGGTCAGCGACGGCGGCCGGCGGGTGTCGAGCTCCGAGGTTCGTGCGGCGCTGGCCGCTGCGGACTTCGAGCGAGCCCGCGAGCTGCTGGGTCGACCCTATTTCATCTCGGGTCGCGTGATCCACGGCCGCAAGCTCGGTCGGGCGCTGGGCTTTCCGACGCTGAACCTGCGGATCGCCCACGGACGGCCCGCGCTGTCGGGCATCTTCGTGGTGCGAGTCCACGGGCTGCAACCGACGCCGTTGCCGGCCGTTGCAAGCCTGGGGGTGCGCCCGGCGGTCGAGTCCGCAGGCCGGCCGCTGCTCGAGGCGCACGTGTTCGACTTCGACCGGGACGTGTACGGTGCGCTGGTCCGGGTCGAATTCCTCGAGAAACTGCGCGAGGAAATGGCGTTCGGCAGCATGGACGCGCTGGCCGCGCAGATCGCACGCGACGCCGAGCAGGCGCGCGCCCATTTCCGGCGCGCGCCGCAGCAATCCCACAGGAACTCCGACGATGGCCGATGACGATCCGACGACCGACTATCGCACGACGCTGAACCTGCCCGACACCGGGTTTCCGATGCGCGGCGACCTGGCAAAGCGCGAGCCGCAGTGGATCGCGCAGTGGCAGCAGAAAGGCGTGTACCGCCGCATCCGCGAGCACTGCCGCGGCAGGCCGCTGTTCATCCTGCACGACGGTCCGCCGTATGCGAACGGCGACATCCACATTGGGCACGCGGTCAACAAGATCCTGAAGGACATCGTCGTCAAGAGCCGGAACATGGCCGGTTTCGACGCGCGTTACGTGCCGGGCTGGGATTGCCACGGCATGCCGATCGAGATCCAGATCGAACGCCAGTTCGGCAAAAACCTGCCGGCGCGCGAGATCCAGGCGCGCTCGCGCGCGTACGCGACCGAGCAGATCGAGCGCCAGAAGAAGGACTTCATCCGGCTCGGCGTGCTCGGCGACTGGGACGATCCGTACCTGACGATGGCCTATCGCAACGAGGCCGACGAGATCCGGGCGCTGGCGCGGATCATCGAAGCGGGTTTCGTGTTTCGCGGGCTCAAGCCGGTGAACTGGTGCTTCGACTGCGGCTCGGCGCTGGCCGAGGCCGAAGTCGAATATGCGGACAAGGTCGACCCGGCGATCGACGTCGGCTTTCCGTTCGGCGATTGCGCTCGGCTCGCCGCCGCATTCGGGCTGCCGTCGCTGCCCGAAGAAGACGGCTACTGCGTGATCTGGACCACGACCCCGTGGACGATACCGGCGAACCAGGCGCTGAACGTGCACCCGGACTTCGAGTACGCGCTGGTCTCGGTCGAGCGCAACGGCAAGCCGGTGCTGCTGGTGCTCGCGCGCGAGCGCGTCGACGCGTGCCTGCAGGGGTACGGGCTGACCGGCCGCGTGATCGCGACCTGCCGCGGCTGCGCGCTGGAGGGCATCGCGTTCCGGCACCCGTTCTACGACCGCGACTCGCCCGTCTACCTCGGCGACTACGTGACGCTCGACACCGGGACCGGCGTGGTCCACTCGTCGCCCGCGTACGGCGTCGAAGACTTCGAGTCGTGCAAGCGCTATGGCATGCAGGACTCGCAGATCCTCAATCCGGTGATGGGAGACGGCCGCTATGCGGACTCGCTTCCGCTGTTCGGCGGACTGTCGATCTGGGATGCGAACCCGAAGATCGTCGCCGAGCTCGAGCGGCGCGGCGCGCTGCTCAGCCACCACGAGTACCCGCACAGCTACATGCACTGCTGGCGACACAAGACGCCGATCATCTATCGCGCAACCAGCCAGTGGTTCGCCGGCATGGACGTCGCGCCCAAGCACGGACCGACTTTGCGAGAGCTTGCGCTGGCCGCAGTCGACGCCACCCAGTTCTTCCCGGGCTGGGGCAAGGCGCGGCTGCACGCGATGATCGCGAACCGCCCCGACTGGACGCTGTCGCGCCTTGCCCCAGCCGGGGAAGAATTGCGTGGCGTCGACCGCGGCCAGCGCGAGCT
>DATLGW010000891.1:0-3025 GCA_035540315.1 Burkholderiaceae bacterium
GAAGCGCGCGTTCTCGGTGCTGGACGCCGACGACGCGATGTCGATCGTCGCGCAGATCCTCGGCACGACCGACCGCAAGCTCGCGCGCGCGACGCAGGCGCGGATCTCGTTGTGGAAGAACGCGCTGATCGATCCCGCCGCGGCCGCGGCCGACGCCCGCAACGAGCTCGAGCATGCGGCCGCGCGCGCGTATCGCGACTACGACGCAACGCTGACCGGCTACCAGTCGGTCGATTTCGACGATCTGATCCGCCTGCCGGTGCAGATGCTGCGGGCGGATCCGGCGATCGCCGAGAAGTGGCAGCAGCGGCTGCGCTACACGCTGGTCGACGAATACCAGGACACGAACGCGACCCAGTACGAGCTGCTGCGGCTGCTGGTGGGCGCGCGCGCCGCATTCACCGCGGTCGGCGACGACGACCAGTCGATCTACGGCTGGCGCGGCGCGACGCTGGAGAACCTGCGCCGGCTGCAGCGGGACTTTCCGCGGCTGAAGGTCGTCAAGCTCGAGCAGAACTACCGCTCGACCCGAACCATCCTGGCCGCGGCCAATGCGCTGATCGCCCACAACCCGAAGCTGCACGACAAGCGGCTGTGGTCCGAGCTCGGCGTGGGCGAGGAGATCCGCGTGCTGCCGATGGACGACGAGGACGCCGAGGCCGAATCGGTCGCGATGCGGCTGCAGGCCGCGAAGTTCGAGCGCCGCAACCGCTGGGCGGACTACGCGGTCCTGTACCGCAGCAACCATCAGGCGCGCGTGATCGAGCAGACGCTGCGCGAACAGAAGATCCCGTACGTGGTGTCGGGCGGGCAGTCGTTCTTCGAGCGCGCCGAGGTCCGCGACCTGTGCGCGTACCTGCGCCTGCTTGCGAACGACGACGACGATCCGGCGTTCATCCGCGCGATCACCACGCCCAAGCGCGGCGTCGGCCCGCAGACGCTGCAGACGCTGGCCACCTATGCCGGAGAGCGCGAGCTGTCGCTGTTCGCCGCGCTGTTCGAGACCGGCGTCGAGTCGCGGCTCGCGTCGCGGCTGCTGGCGCCGCTGCGCGAGTTCGGCGCGTTCGTCAACCGGTTCCAGTACCGCGCGGCGAAGGAGCCGGCGCGCCAGGTGCTCGACGACCTGCTGTCGGCGATCGGGTATCGGGCGCATCTGTTCGACACGTTCGACGACAAGCAGGCGGCGTCGCGCTGGCAGAACGTGTGCGACTTCGTCGACTGGGTCGGCAAGCGCGGCGAAGAAGACCGCAAGACGCTGATCGAGCTGGCGCAGCTGATCGCGCTGATCACCCGGCTCGACGGGCGCGACGACGATCCGGACGCGGTGCGCCTGTCGACGATCCACGCGGCCAAGGGGCTCGAGTATCCGCACGTGTTCCTGATCGGCGCCGAGGAGGGATTGCTGCCGCACACGGGGCAGTCAGCGGCCGACGACGAAGCCGATGACGCTGGCGACGCCGGCGCCGGACTCGCCGCGGCCCGCATCGAGGAGGAGCGCCGGCTGATCTACGTCGCAGTGACCCGCGCGCAGCGGTCATTGACGATCAGCTGGTGCAAGGCGCGCCGCCGCGCGCGCGCTCTGGTCGAGCGGCAGCCGTCGCGCTTTCTGGTCGAGATGCAGCTCGATGCGACGGCCAGCGCCGCGGTTCAGAGCACGCCGGACGCGGCGAAGCAGCGGCTCGCCACGTTGAAGGGTATGCTCGGCCGGAAGCCTCAGCCCTGATCGAGGCGCCGGCGGCAGCGTCCGCACCGAGGCTACGGCGATCGCGGCTTCGCCTTCTTCAGGAAGCTGGCGATCCGCTCCTCGGCCTCGCCGCTGGTGCGCGACAGCGCCGCGACCACCGATTCGGTGAACAGCCCGTCGCTGATCGACATGTCGTTGATCCGGGCGATCGCATTGATGATCGCGAAATTCGAGATCGGCGCATTCGATGCGATCTGCGTCGCGAGCTCGATCGCACGTTCCAGACCGGCGCCAGGCTCGACGACGTAGTGCGCGAGGCCCAGCCGCAAGCCGTCGTCGGCATCGTAACGGCGTGCCGTCAGCATCATCTCGATCATCCGCCCGACGCCGATGATCCGCGCAATCCGCACCGACCCGCCGCCGCCGACGAACACGCCGCGTTGCGCCTCGGGCAGCTGGAAGAACGCGCTGCGTTCGGCCACGCGCACGTGGGTCGAGGCCGCGAGCTCCAGGCCGCCGCCGATCACTGCCCCCTTGAGCACGCTGACCACCGGCACGTCGCCGAACTGGATCCGCTCGAACGAGCGGTGCCAGCGCTGCGAGTGCCGCATCCCGTCGACTGCCGCCTTCTTCGGGCTCGCGAGCCGCTCGGCCAGATCGAGCCCGGCGCAGAAGTGCTCGCCCGCGCCGTGCAGCACGACTGCGCCGATGCCGTCGGGCGGGCTGGCGAAGAACTCGCGCAGCGCGTCCACGAGCGGCAGGTTCAGCGCATTGCGCTTTTCGGGACGGTTCAGCGCGACGATCGCCACGCGGTCGCGCTGTTCGAGCTCGAGCACCGGCTGCGCTGTCATCGCGAACGCAGCCGCAGGCGGCTGGCAGGTTGAATCGACATGGCATCTTTCGCGGTCCGGACGGAACGTTCATCGTAGCCGAGCCCGTCGCCGCGGCGGTAGTATTGCCCGATGGCGACGAGTCCGCACTGGCCCGCTTATCTGCCGCGAACGCTGGTGCGGCCGCAGACGACGCTGTGGTTCAACCTCGAGGTGACGGCCGCGCGGTTTCCCGAGCGCAGCGCGACCGCATTCTTCGGGCGCGAGCTCCGCTACCGCGAGCTCAAGCAGGCAGCCGAACGCTTCGCAGGCTGGCTTGCGTCGCGCGCCGGCGTGGCACCCGGCGAGCGGGTCGCGATCTACCTGCAGAACTCGCCGCAGTGGCTGATCTCGTACTACGGCACGTTGCGGGCCGGCGCCGTGGTCGTGCCGATCAACCCGATGCTGCGTGCGCCCGAGCTTCGCAAGCAGCTCGACGACAGCGCAGCGCGCGTGCTGGTGTGCGCGCAGG
>DATLGW010000892.1:0-3982 GCA_035540315.1 Burkholderiaceae bacterium
GCCGTCGTGTCGCGGGCGCGGGTTGCGGCGCCGCGCGCGGGTTCGCGAAGCAGCAGCAGCGACGAAGGCACGATCCAGAGCAGGCAGATCAGCGCGAACGCGCGAAACGCCGCCCGCCATCCGAATGCGTCGATCAGCGCCTGGAACGCCGGCACCACGACGAAGATCCCCACGCCGACCCCAGCGCTCGCGATTCCCATCGCCAGCCCCAGCCGATCGGGGAAGCTGCGCTGCACGTGAACCAGCGAGGGGACCCAGCCACAGCTGGCGACGGCGGCGGCGGTCACCACGCCGAAGCTCAGGTACAGCTGCCACGGTTGCGCCACCAGGCTGACGCCGAGCAGCGCGATCGACAGCGCGACGCCGCCGGCTGCCATCACGCGGCTTGGGCGAGCGCGGGCGCACAACGCACCCACGACGGGGCTCAAGCCGCCGTGCATCAGCATGAACACCGAGAACGCGCCGGCAAGCGTCGAGCGGCTCCACCCGAACTCGTTCAGCAGCGCCACCAGCACGACGCTGAACGCGTACCAGAGCCCGTAGACGACGGCGAGTGTCAGCGCGATCGACGCCAGCGCGACAACGCGCGGGGTGACTGTCACGTCGTCATCCGTTCCGGACCCACTGGCTCTGCCGTCGTTCGGTGGAAAAGCCGTTATTCTAGGACTTCACTGGGGCGGCCCAGCGGGCCGCAAGAGAGCGTTCCTCGATGCGACACTGGATCACGAGAATGTCGGCTGCCGCCGCATTGGCACTGGCCGCGAGCGGTTGCGACTATTTCGCGCAGACCCGGCTGCAGCCGGGTCATCATACCGAGGCCGATGTGCGCAAGCTGATGGGTCGGCCCGAGATGGTGTGGGAGGACGATCGCGGCGTGCGGGTGCTCGAATATCCGCGCGCGCCCGAAGGGACCGAAACCTACATGGTCCAGATCGGTGCCGACGGGCGCCTGCAGTCGATCACCCAGGTCCTCACCGAGGAGAACTTCGCGAAGGTGCGGCCCGGCATGAGCCGTGACGACGTGCGCCGCCTGCTGGGCAAGCCGTCCGAGATCGTGCGGTTCGAGCTCAAGCGCGAGGAGGTCTGGGCCTGGAAATACGTCGGTCAGCTCGGTCAGCCGCACTTCTTCGACGTCCACTTCGATGTCGGGGACAGCCGTGTCAAGAGCGTGAACCGGACCATCGATCCGAAGGTCTTCGCGACCAGCTGAGCCGCCGGTCGGCCGAACCGCGGCCGACCGCAGCGCGCGCGCAGCGCAGACGCGCGCGGATCGATCGCCGGCGACCGGTTCAGCCGCGCAGCGACTCGATCGCTTCGGCCGTCGACGCGAACACGTTGCCGGCGCCGACCTCGTCGATGAAGCCGGTGCGCCGCATCAGCGACAGCGGCTGCTCGGTCGCATCGGCGATCACCAGTCGCCCGCCGCGCCCGCGCAGTTGCTTGTACAGGCTTTCGAGCGCCTCCAGCCCGCTCGAGTCCAGGTTGATCACCTGGTGCATGTCCAGAAGCAGCACGTCCGGCAGCGGGTGGCGAGGATCGAACGCGTTCTCGACCTTGGCGACCGAACCGAAGAACAGCGAGCCGAATACCCGATACGCGCGCACGGTGCGCCCGTCGGGCAGCGCCGCGACGCCGGCCGGCAGCCGCAGCTCCTCGACGCGCGTCAGCGTCGACATCCGATAGATGAAGAACAGGCTCGCCATCACCAGGCCGACTTCGACCGCGACCGTCAGGTCAAAGATCACCGTGAGCGCGAACGTCGTCAGCAGGACCGTGCGGTACGTGAAAGCGAACTGGCGCAGGCGCGCGAAGTGGCGCCACTCGACCATGTTGTAGGCGACGAACAGCAGGATTGCGGCCAGCGACGCCAGCGGCACGTCGCGCGCGAGCGGCGCGAGCGCCAGCACGACGGCCAGCAGCGTGGCCGAATGGACGATGCCGGCCACCGGCGAGCGCGCCCCGGTCCGCACGTTCGTGACCGTGCGGGCGATCGTTCCGGTGGCGGCGATGCCGCCGAAGAACGGCACGACGAAGTTCGCGAAGCCCTGAGCCATCAGTTCCTGGTTCGGGTCGTGACGATCGCCGATCATTCCGTCGGCCACGCGAGCGCACAGCAGCGACTCGATCGCGCACAGCAGTGCGATCGACAGCGTCGGCGCGACGAGGTTCTGGGCCGTCTGCCAATCGAACTCGGGCATCGTCGGCGCAGGCAGGCCGGTCGGAATGCCGCCGAAGCGGGTGCCGATCGTCTCGACCGGCAGGCCCCAGACCGACACCGCGAGCGTACCGAGCAGCAGCACCATGATCGTTCCCGGAAACCGCGACAGGTAGCGCCGCCATCGCGCGTCCTGCGGCCGGAAAGACTTCGGCCACACGACGATCAGCGCGAGCGATACCACGCCCAGCCCCACGGCCGACCAGTTCACCGTGTGCGCATGCGCGAGCAGCGCGTCGATCTGAGACAGCGAGTTCGCCGGCATTTTCGGGATCGCCAATCCGAAGAAGTCTCGCAGTTGCTGAAGCGCGATCACCACGGCAATCCCGCTGGTGAAGCCGATCACGACCGAGACCGGGATGAAGCGGATCAGCTGTCCGAGCCGCAGCGCGCCCATCGCGAACAGCAGCACGCCGGCCATCATCGTCGACAGCAGCAGGTTCGCGACGCCGTAGCGCTCGGCGATCCCGTACAGCAGCGCGACGAACGCGCCGGCTGGACCTGCAATCTGCACTCGCGAGCCGCCCAGCAGCGACACCAGGAAACCGGCGATGATCGCGGTGAAGATTCCCTGCTCGGGCTTCACGCCGGACGCGATCCCGAACGCCATCGCCAGCGGCAATGCGACGAAACCGACGGTGACGCCTGCGCTGACGTCGGCGAGGAACCGGTCGCGGTCGTAGTCCTGCAGCGAATCGAGCAGTCGTGGCCTGAACCCGAAACCGAACATTCGCGCGGCGGCTACTTCACGCGCATGCCGGGCGTGGCGCCCGAGTCCGGCGCAAGCAGATGAATTCCGCCGCTGCCGTCGCTCGCCGAGGCCGCGAGCACCATGCCTTCGGACGTTCCGAACTTCATCTTGCGCGGAGCCAGGTTCGCGACCACGACCGTCAGCCGACCGACCAACGCTGCGGGATCGTAGTGCGCCTTGATGCCGGCGAACACCGTCCGGTGCCGCTCCTCGCCGAGATCGACCGTCAGCTCCAGCAGCTTGTCGGACGCTTCGACCGCCCGCGCCGCGACGATCCGCGCCACCCGCAGGTCGACGCGCGAGAAGTCGTCGATCGTGATCTGCGCCGAGCGGTCGGCTGCGCTGGCGGCGGTGCCCGGCGCGCTTGCGGCGCCCGCCGGCCGCTGGTCCGCGGTGGCAGGGCCGCCCGCCGGCGCAGCGGCCGCCGCCGCTCCCGGCAGCTCGAACAGCGCGTCGAGCAGCTTCGGATCCACGCGCGTGCTCAGATGCTGATACGCGTTGATGCGGTGGCCGGCCGGCAGCGGCGCGGCCAGCGCATCCCAGCGGATCGCCGGCAGGTTCATGAACGCCTGCACGCGCGCCGCCATCTGCGGCAGCACCGGCGCCAGCAGCACGATCAGGTCGCGGAAGAAACGCAGCGCCGTCGAACACACGCGGTGCAGGTCATCGGCGCGGGCAGGGTCCTTCGCCAGCTCCCACGGCTTGTGCTGATCGACGTAGCGATTGACCGCGTCGGCCAGCAGCATGATCTCGCGCAGCGCCTTGCCGAATTCGCGCTGCTCGTACAGCGCGGCGACGGCGTCGGCGCCGGCCCACTCGGCCGCGAGCTGCCGGTGCGTGTCGGCTTCGAGGTCCGACAGCGCGCCGCCGAAGCGCTTGACGAGAAAGCCGGCGCAGCGGCTGGCGATGTTCACCAGCTTTCCGACCAGATCGCTGTTCACGCGCGCGACGAAATCATCCGGGTTGAAGTCGACGTCTTCGACGCGGTCGTTGAGCTTGGCCGCGATGTAGTAGCG
>DATLGW010000893.1:0-1860 GCA_035540315.1 Burkholderiaceae bacterium
AGCAGCAGGAACCGCGCGCCGGCGGGATCGGCCCGAACGCGCACGCTGTCGCCGGCCGACAAGACGCCGGCCGTCTGCAAGGGCAGCGGGCTCGCGTCTTCGTCGCGGTCGCCCAGCACCTGCAGCGATCCTTCGAACGGATACACGAACGCGTTGTGCGCCGGATCGATCGGCAGCGTCAGCGCGGCCCCTGCGGGCAGCGTCGCGTCGACGTACAGCGGTTCGGTCGTCAGCCCGCGCATCGGTCCGGCGATCCGGCGTCCGTCGACGTCGATTTCGCCGGCAATCACCTTCGCTTGTCCGCCTTGCGGCAGCGCGAACACCGGAATCTCCGACGGCGGGATGTCGCGATAGCCGGCCGGCTTCATCTTCTCGCGCGCCGGCAGATTGATCCACAGCTGGAATCCGCGCATCCGCCCTTCGAGCTGTTGCGGCATCTCCGAGTGAATGATGCCGCGCCCGGCGGTCATCCACTGCACGGCGCCGCTCTTCAAGTCGCCGCGATTGCCCAGATGATCCTCGTGCAGCATGTGGCCGTCGATCAGATAGGTGACGGTCTCGAAGCCGCGATGCGGATGCGCGGGAAAGCCGGCGATGTAATCGTTCGGATCGGTCGACGAGAACTCGTCGAGCATCAGGAACGGGTCGAGCCGCGCGCCTTCGCTGCGACCGATCGTGCGGCGCAGCCGCACGCCGGCGCCATCGGAGGTCGCCAGCCCCGGGATGACCTGCTGCAGGGTTCGAACTGACATGCGTTTGACTCCTTCGGACTGACCGGGAGCGCGTTATCGCGCGATGCGGTTATTGGACCCTTTACCGCGCCGATAAAAAAGCTCAAAATTTTCAAGGAATCAATCGAAGCCATCGATGATCTTCGGATGACGTCGAACCCGCGAATCACGCTCGAGCAATGGCAGGCGCTGGTGGCCGTCGTCGAGGCCGGCGGCTATGCGCGGGCGGCCGAACGGCTGCACAAGTCGCAGTCGACGCTGACCTACGCGGTGCAGCGGATCGAGTCGCTGCTGGGGGTCAAGGCGTTCGAGCTGAAGGGGCGGCGCGCGCAACTGACGCCGACCGGGCAGCTGCTGTACCGTCGCGCGCGCGTGCTGCTGCAGGAGGCCGGCGGGCTGGAGGCCGCGGCAGAGCGACTGTCGGCCGGCTGGGAGGCGGAAATTCGGCTGGCGATGGAGATCCTGTTCCCGACCTCGGTGATGCTCGAGGCGCTCGACCGCTTCAACGCCGAGAGCCCGCACACGCAGATCGAGCTGATCGAATCGGTGCTCGGCGGCACCGCCGAGGCGCTGCTGCAGGGTCAAGTCGATCTGGCGATCGCGCCGTCGATCCCGCCCGGATTCGCCGGGGAACCGCTGCTTCGGATGCGGCTGATCGCGGTCGCGCATCGCGATCATCCGTTGCACCGGCTCGGACGCGTCGCAACGCACGACGATCTGCGGGCGCACCGGCAGCTGCTGGTGCGGGAATCGGGCTCGACCCGCAACACGCGGCCCGCGTTCGATGCGAGCGCGCGCTGGACCGTCGGCCAGATGTCGACTTCGATCGAAGCGGCCCGCGCGGGCTACGGGTTCGCGTGGATTCCGGAGGAGAAGATCCGCGATGAACTCGCCAGCGGGCTGCTGGCGCCGCTTGCGCTGCAGCCGGCCGCCGAGCGCTATGTCGAGCTGCACCTGATCTTCGCCAGCCGCGACACCGCCGGACCCGGCGTGTTGCGGCTCGCGCAGCGGATCCACGAGACGGTGCGCCGCCGCTGCGCGTCGCCGTCCGCCGAGCCCGATGCGACCGGCACGGTGCGAGCACAGCGGATTGCCGCCGGCGTGCCGGCTGCGAACGGTCCGACGGATC
>DATLGW010000894.1:0-6980 GCA_035540315.1 Burkholderiaceae bacterium
AGTCGAACTCGACGCGATCGCCGATCCGTTGCAGCAGCCAGCCGGTCAGCTGCTCGACCTGCGGCCGCATCGCCTGCATCGAGCGGGCGTGGAACACCTTGCTCGTCAGCCGCCGCAGCCGCGTGTGCTGCGGCGGATCGGTGAAGACCATCCACAACGACAGGTAGCGGATGATGTCGGCGATCCGCTGCGACTGCGCGTCGGGCAGCGTGCCGAAGAACGGCCGCAGCCGGTCCGACGACATCCGCTGCGCGTCCAGGCACACGGCCTTGACATCGTCGTAGCGCGTGAGCACCCAGCTCTTGAGCCGCGGGCTCCAGTGGCACGGGTCCTCGTCGCGCAGCCGCGCGAACACCGGGTACGGATCGGCGAGCGTCGCCGGATCCTCGGGCTGGTAGTCGATCTGCGCCATTGAGCAAACGCTTGTTTGGTGCGAATCGGCCGACGATACCGGCGAGCGCCGGCAGCGTCAAACAGGCCCGAAAACCGCACGTCGCCCGGCGTCAGCGGCCGCGGAACATCGCGCGGCTGACGATCTCCTTCATGATCTCGGTCGTGCCGCCGTAGATCCGCTGCACGCGCGCGTCGGCCCATGCCCTGGCGATCGGGAATTCGCGCATGTAGCCGTAGCCGCCGAACAGCTGCAGGCAGCGGTCGATCACGCGAAACTGCATCTCGGTCAGCCACCACTTCGCCATCGATGCCTCGGCGTTGTCGAGTTGCCGCTGCCGGTGCTTGATCGTGCACTGGTCGAGGAATGCGCGTCCGACCGCGATCTCGGTCTTGACCTCGGCCAGCGCGTGCCGGACCGTCTGCAACGACGCCAGCGGCGCGCCGAACGCCTGGCGCTGCTCGACGTGCTCGACCGTCCATGCAAGCGCCGCCTCGCTGGCAGCGACCGCCGCGATCGCCACCAGCAATCGTTCCTGCGGCAGCTGCTGCATCAGGTATTTGAACCCCCTGCCCGGCTCGCCGAGCAGGTTCGATGCCGGCACCCGCACGCCGTCGAAGAACAGCTCCGACGTGTCCTGCGCGTGCAATCCGAGCTTCTCGAGCCGTCGCCCGCGGCCAAAGCCGGCCCGATCCGCCTCGACCAGCAGCAGCGACACGCCCGACGCGCCTGCGGCCGGGTCGGTCTTCGCAGCCACGACGAACAGATCGGCGATCTGGCCGTTGGAGATGAAGATCTTCTGTCCGTCGATCACGTAATCGTCGCCGTCGCGGCGCGCGGTCGTTCGCAACGCGGCCAGATCGCTGCCGGCGCCGGGTTCGGTCATGCAGATCGCGGAGATCGTCTCGCCGCGCGCCATCGGCGGCAGCCAGCGCGCCTTCTGCTCGGCGCTGCCGTAGTGATCGATGTACGGCGCGACGATGTCGGAGTGCAACTGGAACAGCGGGCCGGTCGCCCCGGCGAACGACAGCTCCTCGACCACGATCGCCGCGAACAGGAAGTCGCCGCCGTCGGGTCCGGCCGCGCCGCCGTAATCCGAACCGATGCCGGTGCACAGCAGGCCGAGCTCGCCGGCGCGCCGCCACAGCGCGCGCGGCACCTGTCCGTCGCGCTCCCACGCCGCGTGGTGCGGCGCGATCTCGCGCTCGACGAAGCGCCGCACGGTGCGGCGGAACGCATGGTGCTCGTCGGCGTACGGCAGCAGGCTCATTGCAGGGTCCGCAACAGGTTCAGGTACGAGTTCGCGATCCGCCGCGGGCTGCGCTTGCCGGGACGGTACCAGGTCTGGGTCCAATTCAGCGCGCCGAGCAGCAGCATCCGCAGCGCGGTGCGGTCGGTGCGCGGCGGCAGATCGAGCGCAGCCAGCAGCCCGACGAAGATGCGCTCGTAATCGTCGCGCAGCGCGACCAGCCGCGGCGCGACCGCGGGCGCGTCGTCGGGGCGCACGCGCACGACGACCTGCGCATAATCGCCCTCGACCAGCAGCGATTCCAGATGCGCGGCACACGCCGCCTGCAGCCTGCGCCACGGATCGTCGCTGCCGCCGATCGCGGCGCGGACCGCGTCGCCGATGCGGCGGACGCCCTCGGCGTACACTGCGACCAGCAGCTCGTCCTTGTTCTCGAAGTGGTAGTACAGCGATCCCGGCAGGATTCCGACGACGCGGACGATGTCGCGGATCGTCGCCCCTTCGTAACCCTTACGGGCGAATTGGGCGGCCGCGGCATCGAGGATTCGCGGCAGCCGGCTGTCGCCGCGCGGGGCACGTGCCGCGTGTGCGCGAGCCGGTGTCATGCGGCGGATCATAAGGGCCGGCATGGCGCAGGTAAAGCCACCTGCTGGCATGGGATTCGCTTTGGGTGAACGGGCCGTTCCGGTAGGCTCGCACCCAATCGGCATCGGTCGTCGGCGGCCGCGCCGCGACGAGGCGCAGTCACGATCGGCCGGGTCGCGACAGTGCATCAGGCGGAGGCTCACCAGTGCTGACAGACCACGACGTCTATCTGTTCCGCGAAGGCACGCACGGTCGGCTGTATCGGAAGATGGGCGCGCAGCCGACCGAGCGCGACGGCACGCGCGGCGTGTTTTTCAGCGTCTGGGCACCGAACGCGCGGTCGGTGCACGTGATCGGCGACTTCAACGGCTGGAGCCACGACGCGACGCCGCTGTCGCCGCGGCATGACGGCTCGGGGATCTGGGAAGGATTCGTCGCCGGCGCGCAGCAAGGGCAGTGCTACAAGTACCGGATCCACTCGCACCACCGCGATCAGCCGCTGGAGAAAGCCGATCCGTTCGCGCTGTACGCCGAAGCGCCGCCGTCGACCGCGTCGCGGATCTGGTCGCTCGATTACGCGTGGAACGACGCCGACTGGATGCGCGAGCGGCGCAAGCGCAATGCGCTCGATGCGCCGATGTCGATCTACGAGGTCCACCTCGGATCGTGGCGCCGCGCCGACGACGGCCGGATGCTGTCGTATCGCGAGATCGCGCAGCCGCTGGCCGAGTACGTGCGCGACCACGGCTTCACGCACGTGGAGCTGATGCCGATCACCGAACACCCGTTCTACGGTTCGTGGGGGTACCAGACCACCGGGTACTTCGCTGCGACCGCGCGCTACGGCACGCCGCAGGACCTGATGCACCTGATCGACACGCTGCATGCGCACGGCGTCGGCGTGATCCTCGACTGGGTTCCGTCGCACTTCCCGAACGATGCGCACGGGCTGGCGCAGTTCGACGGCACGAACCTGTACGAGCATGCCGATCCTCGCCAGGGCTTCCATCCGGAATGGAGCAGCTGCATCTTCAACTACGGCCGCAACGAGGTCCGCGGATTCCTGCTGTCGAGCGCGCTGTTCTGGCTCGATCACTACCACATCGACGGCCTGCGCGTCGATGCGGTCGCGTCGATGCTGTACCTCGACTATGGCCGCAACGCCGGCGAGTGGATCCCGAACCGGTACGGCGGCAAGGAGAACCTCGAGGCGATCACGTTCCTGCATCTGATGAACGAACTGGTGTACCGCGAGTACCCGGACGTGCAGACGATCGCCGAGGAGTCGACCGCGTGGCCGGGCGTGTCGCGGCCGATCTACGTCGGCGGCCTCGGGTTCGGCCTGAAGTGGAACATGGGCTGGATGCACGACTCGCTGAAGTACATGCAGCAGGACCCGGTGTTCCGCCGCTACCACCACAACCAGCTGACCTTCTCTCTGGTGTACGCGTTCTCGGAGAACTTCGTGCTGCCGCTGTCGCACGACGAGGTCGTGCACGGCAAGGGGTCGCTGATCGGCAAGATGCCCGGCGACAACTGGCAACAGTTCGCGAACCTGCGGCTGCTGTACTGCTACATGTGGACGCACCCGGGCAAGAAGCTGCTGTTCATGGGCTGCGAGTTCGGCCAGCGGCGCGAATGGACGCACGACGGATCGCTCGAATGGTGGGTGCTGCAATTCCCCGACCACGACGGACTGCGTCGGCTGATCGGCGACCTGAACCGGCTGTACCGCGACGAGCCCGCGCTGCACCAGCTCGACACCGAGTCGCGCGGCTTCGAGTGGGTCGACGGCAGCGATTCCGAGAACAGCGTGATTTCGTACCTGCGCCGCTCGCGCGACGGCGACGCGGTGCTGGTCTTGTGCAACTTCACGCCGCTGCCGCGGCACAACTACACGGTCGGGGCGCCGCGCGGCGGCCGCTGGCGCGAGCTGCTGAACAGCGACGCGCCGATCTACGGCGGCAGCGGCGTGGGCAACTACGGCGCGATCGATTCGTCGCCGGTGCCCGCCCACGGGCGCTACCATTCGCTGACGCTGACGCTGCCGCCGCTTGCGGTCATCGTTCTGAAGAGCGAGGAGGCCCATGGCTGAGAAGCGCCGCACCGCCGCGCCGCGCCCGCAATCCGCCCCGAGTCCCGCTGAAGCCGACGGGCGCCGACGGATCGTGATCGAAGGCGTCTCGCCGTCGGTCGACGGCGGCCGCTTCGCGGCCAAGCGCGTGGCTGGAGACACCGTCCGCGTCGAGGCCGATTGCTTCACCGACGGGCATGACGCGATTGCCGCGCGGGTGCTGTGGCGACGCGAGCAGGACTCGGAGTGGCGCGAGGCGCCGATGTCGTTCCTGGTCAACGACCGCTGGGCCGGCAGCTTCGTCGTCGAGGAGATCGGCCGCTATCGGTACACCGTCACCGCATGGGTCGATCAATTCAAGTCGTGGCGCCACGACCTGTCGCGGCGCGTCGATCCCGAAGACATCGCGGTCGCGGCCAAAGTGGGCGCGCAGCTGATCGAGCAGGCCGCGCAGCGGGCCGGGTCCGGCGAAGACGCGCGCCGACTCGCCGATTGGGCGCGGCAGCTTGCCGGCGCCGGCGACGCCGACGAAGCGAAGCGGATCGGCTTGGACGAGTCGCTGGGCGAGCTTGCGCAGCGCCACCCCGACCGCAGCCTGGCGCTGACCTATCCGGTTGAATTCCCGCTGATCGTCGACCGCCCGAAGGCGCGTTATTCGACCTGGTACGAGCTGTTCCCTCGCTCGGCATCGCCCGAACCGGAGCGCCACGGCACGCTGCGCGACGTCGAGGCGCGGCTGCCGTACGTGGCCGAGCTCGGCTTCGACGTGCTGTACCTGCCGCCGATCCACCCGATCGGCCGCGTGCGGCGCAAGGGCAAGAACAACACGCTGACGCCCGACCCTGAAGACGTCGGCAGCCCCTGGGCGATCGGATCGCCCGATGGCGGCCACAAGTCGATCGAGCCCAGGCTCGGGACGATCGAGGACTTCCGCCGGCTGGTCGCGCGCGCGAACGAGCTCGGCATCGAGATCGCACTGGACATCGCATTCCAGTGCGCGCCCGATCATCCGTACGTGACCGAGCACCCGAGCTGGTTCCGCTGGCGCCCGGACGGCACCGTGCAGTACGCGGAGAATCCGCCGAAGAAGTACCAGGACATCTACCCGTTCAATTTCGAGACCGACGACTGGCAGGCGCTGTGGGACGAGCTCGCCAGCGTGTTCGAGTACTGGATCGGCCACGGCGTGAAGATCTTCCGCGTGGACAACCCGCACACCAAGCCGTTCCCGTTCTGGGAGTGGGCGATCGAGCGCCTGAAGCGCACGCATCCGGATCTGATCTTCCTGTCCGAGGCGTTCACGCGGCCCAAGGTCATGCACCGGCTGGCCAAGCTCGGCTACACGCAGTCGTACACGTACTTCGCGTGGCGCAACACGAAGTGGGAGCTGACCGAGTACTTCACCGAGCTTGCGCACGGCCCGGGCCGCGACTACTTCCGCCCGAACGTGTGGCCGAACACGCCCGACATCCTGACGGAATACCTGCAGTACGGCGGGCGGCCTGCGTTCATCGTGCGGCTGATCCTGGCGGCCACGCTGTCCGCCAGCTACGGCATCTACGGCCCGGCATTCGAGCTGATCGAGAACCGGCCGCGCGAGCCCGGCAGCGAGGAGTACCTCGACTCCGAGAAATACCAGCTGCGGCACTGGGACCTGGACCGGTCCGACAGCCTGCGCGGGCTGATCGCGCTGGTCAATCGGATCCGGCGGGAAAATCCGGCGCTGCACTCGGACCGCTCGTTGCGTTTCTTCCAGACCGACAACGACAGCCTGATCTGCTACTGCAAGACGACCGACGACCTGGAGAACGTGATCGTCGCGGTCGTCAACGTCGATCCGTATCACGTGCACAGCGGCTGGGTCGAGATCGATCTGCGCGCGTTGCAGCTCGAAGACGGTGCGACCTATCAGATGCACGACCTGCTGACGGGTGCGCGATACTTGTGGACCGGGTCGCGCAACTTCGTACGGCTCGATCCGAACGGCGCGCCGGCCCACGTGTTCAGGCTGCGCCGGCGGGTGCGGCGAGAGGCGGATTTCGACTACTTCATGTGAGGGCGACACGGCCGTGGAAGCGCAGGTCAGGCAGGAGGTGGAAGCTGCGATGCAGGCCGGCGCAAGAAGCGCCGCCGCCGCCGAGTCCGATGACGCGCTGTGGTACAAGGATGCGATCATCTACGAGCTGCACGTCAAGGCGTTCCAGGACGGCAACGCCGACGGCGTCGGCGACTTTCGCGGCCTGACCGACCGGCTCGACTACCTGCAGGACCTCGGCGTCACCGCGCTGTGGCTGCTGCCGTTCTACCCGTCGCCGATGAAGGACGACGGCTACGACGTCTCCGACTACCGCAACATCGATCCGCGCTTCGGCACCCGCAACGACTTCCGGATCTTCGTGCGCGAGGCGCACCGTCGCGGGCTGAAGGTGATCACCGAGCTGATCGTCAACCATACGTCCGACCAGCACCCGTGGTTCCAGGCCGCGCGACGTGCGCCCAAGGGCTCGGCGAAGCGCAACTACTACGTGTGGAGCGACGACCCGACCAAGTACAAGGGCACGCGAATCATCTTCACCGACACCGAGGTGTCGAACTGGGCGTGGGACAGCGTCGCGCAGAGCTACTACTGGCACCGGTTCTTCAGCCACCAGCCGGACCTGAACTTCGACAACCCGCACGTG
>DATLGW010000895.1:0-1734 GCA_035540315.1 Burkholderiaceae bacterium
GCACGGGCCGCCCCGCATCATCGGGGCTGACCGAGAGCCGGTCGTAAGCGCACAATGTGAGCTTCGCGAACATCCGGCTCGCCAGCGCGAGCAGCGGCTCCTGCCGCTCCTCGCAGTAGCGGCCGATCGCCCACGCGAGCAGCCTTGCGCCCACCGCGAGCCGCGCATATTCGTCGGCCGCTTCGCCCATCATCAGCAACGCGTCCTGGCGTTCGGCCTCGGCCCGCGCCGCGGCGTCCTGGCCGCCGATCGACTCGTAGCGGTCGCGGGCCTGCGTGCGGCGTGCGACGTGTTCGTCTCGCCGCTGCTGCGCCGCCGTCCGAGCCTCGCGCGTCTGCTGCAGCAGCGCATCGATGGCATCGGGGTCCTCGGCGGCAACCTCCTCGCGCAGGCGCTCGATCGGCAGGCCGTCGCCGAGGGTGACGACGGCATCGCGCGCGTCGCGCAGACGCTGCTCGCTCTCGCGGCACCGGGCGCTGAGCTCGATCGCTGCGCGCAGCGCGTCGATCGTGTCGACGCCGGCGGCCTCGAGCAGTGGCCTGAGCGTGCCTTGCGCAGCGGCGCGCTCGCCGTCGAGCGCATCGAGCGCATCGTTCGCCGACCCAATCGATTTCGCCAGTCGCAGGCGCTCGGTCTCGGCTGACTCGGCTGCACGCAGCCGTTCGGAAAGCGCTTCGGCGATCGCCACCGGCGGGTACGCGTCGGCGGCCAATCCGCAATCGCGCGCAAGCGCCGATGCATCGCGCGCGAACTGCGCGATCTCGCCCCGCATCGCATCGACCCGAGGCTGCTGGTGCGCGAGCAGCCGGCAGAACTGGTCGATCTCGTTGAAGATGGCCAGCGCCTTGTCGATTCCCGAGGCGCCCAGATCGGGCCTCAGCCCGGCCTGTTGCAGCAGCGCGTTGCGCCGCTCGATGCAATCCGTACGCGCCGCCTCGGCATCGGCGGCCTGCCGGCGCAGCGCCGACAGCAAGATCAGCGCATTCGCGTGCTGCTCTCGCAGCGAAGCAAGCTGCCCGCGCAGCTCGGTGCGGCGCGCAACGCCGGCTTCGGCGCGCGCAACCAGCGCCGACAGCGCCGACGCGCCGCGCGCTGCGGACTGCTCCGAAGGCGCCGCAGCGCGATCCGAGGCCGCAGCGCCGGGCGGATCGCCCAGCTTCGCTTCGGCGCCGTCGAGCGCCTCGCGCAACTGCGTGAGCACCTCGGCGATCCGCTGCCGCACGGCCTGCTCGTCCGCTTCGGCCGCCTGCAGCGCATCGGCGGCGGCGAGCGCGGCGTCGCGCTGCGTCGCCCACGCCGACAGCTGCTCGGGCAGCAGGTGCGGCAGCCCGATGGCGGTAACGATCTCGAGCCATTCGGCCTGGAGCGCCGAGAGCTCGTCGGCCGAATCCTGCGCCTGCCGTTGCAGCTGCATTGCCTCGGCCTCGAGCGTTCGCACGCGGACCGCGAGCGCCTGCGCCTGCTCGACGACTGCCGCGCTCGCGTATCGGTGATCGGCCATTGCGTCGGCGCGTGCGACCTCGGCTTCATATGCATCGCCGTCGGCGGCCGCGGATCTCGCGCCGCCGCGGATCGCGCGCCACAGCGAATCGCGGCGGCTGCGCTGCGCGCCAAGCGCTTCGGCGTCGATCGGCGCATGCGTGTGCACGAACGCATCGGCTTCGGCGCGGGCGGCCGCCAGCGCTTCGCGCTTCGCGTACAGCCGGTCGGCCGCCGCATCGCGCCGCTCCGACA
>DATLGW010000896.1:0-1955 GCA_035540315.1 Burkholderiaceae bacterium
GTACCTGTGGCGCGAGCCGCTGCGGCTTGACAACCGCAAGCTGGTCGCGCTGCTGGGCAGCGAGCCGCACACGCCGCTCGACGAGGCGGTGCGCGTGACGCTGGCCGACGCCAATTGCCTGCAGTCGCCAGCGGCGCCGCGCGGCGCCGAGGCGGGCGCCGCAGCGAACCCCTGACGGCGAGTCGGGCAAGCGGACGCCGGCCGGCGCCCGCTTGCATCCTTTGCCGATGATCGACGACCTCTGGTACAAGAACGCAATCCTCTACTGCCTCGACGTCGAGACCTACCAGGACGGCAGCGGCGACGGCATCGGGGACTTCAAGGGACTGACGCGGCGGCTCGACTATCTGGCCGGGCTGGGCGTCACCTGTCTTTGGCTGCAGCCGTTCTACCCGAGCCCGAACCGCGACAACGGCTACGACGTCGCCGATTACTACGGCGTCGATCCGCGGCTGGGTACGCCGGGGGACTTCGTCGAATTCATGAACCACGCGCAGCAGAACGGCATGCGCGTGATCGTCGACCTCGTCGTCAACCACACGTCGATCGATCACCCCTGGTTTCAAACCGCGCGGCGGGACCGCGCGTCGCCGCTTCGCGACTGGTACGTGTGGTCGAGGAGCCGTCCCGCCGATCATGCGGACGGCGCCGTCTTCCCCGGCGTGCAGAACACCACGTGGACCCGCGACGAAGTCAGCGGCGAATACTACTTCCACCGTTTCTACGAATCGCAGCCGGACCTGAACACGATGAATCCCCAGGTGCGCGAGGAGATCACGCGGATCATGGGATTCTGGCTGCAGCTCGGCGTGTCCGGCTTCCGGATGGACGCGGTGCCGTTCCTGATCACGCCCAAGGGCGTGGACGCGGCCAAGGCCAAGGACTACGAGCTGCTGCACGAGCTGACGAACTTCCTGCAGTGGCGCCGGCGCGACGCGATCCTGCTGGCCGAAGCCAACGTGCCGCCGGCCGAGAGCATCCGCTATTTCGGCGAGCGCGGCGAGCGGCTGCAGATGATGCTGAACTTCCCGGTGAACCAGCGGCTGTTCTTCGCGATGGCGACCGGCGACACGCGGCCGCTGATCAAGGCTCTGCAGGACACCTATGCGCGGCCGCGCGACGCGCAGTGGGTGAACTTCCTGCGCAGCCACGACGAGCTCGACCTGGGGCGACTGACCGACTCGCAGCGGCAGCGGGTATTCGACTCGTTCGCGCCGGACGAGCACATGCAGCTGTACCAGCGAGGCATCCGGCGGCGGCTTGCGCCGATGCTCGGCAACGATCGCCGGCGGCTCGAGCTCGCGTACAGCCTGCTGCTGACGCTGCCCGGAACGCCGATGCTGCAATACGGCGACGAGATCGGCATGGGCGACGATCTGTCGCTGCCGGAACGCGAGTGCGCGCGTACGCCAATGCAGTGGACCGATGATCCGAACGGGGGTTTCTCGGGCGCACAGCGGCTGATCCGGCCGGCGATCTCGGATCCGGTCTACGGATTCCAGTCGCTCAACGTCGAGTCGCAGCGCCGCGATCCCCAGTCGCTGCTGCACTGGATGGAACGCGCGATCCGGATGCGCCGCGAATGCCACGAGATCAGCTGGGGCGACTGGCGAATCGTCGACTCGGGAGCGCGAGACGTGCTGGTCATGCGCTACGACTGGCGCGGCGACACGCTGGTGTTCATCCACAATTTCAGCGGCGAGCGGCGAGACGTTCAGCTCGACGTCGAACAGGCCGGCCACGCGCTGCTGGTGAACTTGCTGACCACCGACGACAGCCGCGCCGCGCCGGGGCTGCCGCACCGGATCACGCTGCAGCCGTACGGCTACCGGTGGTTGCGCGCCGGCCGCTTCGACCCCGACGCGATGCGCAGCGAGCCGGCCGAGCGCGGCGCCGTCGCGACCCACGCGCGCAGCACCTCGGCCACGCTCCAAGCCTGCGCAATGCATCCGCGC
>DATLGW010000897.1:0-13022 GCA_035540315.1 Burkholderiaceae bacterium
GATGCGACTCGCCACGACATCCGGGATCGCGCCTTCCAGCCCGTAACCGACTTCGATTCGCACGCGCCGGTCATCCTTCGCGACCAGCAGCAGCACGCCGTCGTCGATCGCGGCCGCCCGCGCGCCGGCGGCGCCGCGTCCGAGCTGCCACGCTTCGACGACCCGCATCGAATACGTCTCGATCGGCTCGGGACGCGTCGAACGCACGATCAGCACCGCGATCTGCGCGCCCTTGCGTTGCTCGATCGCCGCGAGCTGCGACTCGAGCAGCGCGCGCTGCCCATCGGTCAGCGTCGCCGCGAGGTCGGTGACCCGCGCCTGCAGCGGCGGAACCGCGGGCAGCGCTTGCGCGCTCGCAGCCGATGCCGGCATCGCAAGCGCCAGCGCCCACAGCGCCGCGATCATCCGCCGCATGCGACGGCCCCGACGACGGTTCCGGCCGGCGCTGCACTCGCGCCACCCGCCACGGATCGATGCCGCAACATGCCGCGGCGGCAGATCCAGGCGCTCACTGCGCCGGGCGCGGCACCGCTCGCTCGGGCGCAGGCGGTCGCTCGAAGCTCACGGCAGGCGGCCTCGCCAGCTCGCGCTCGTTCTCGACGCTGAACTGCGGCTTCGTCGAGTAGCCCAGTGCCATCGCGGTCAGGTTCACCGGGAATTGGCGCACCAACACGTTGTAGCGCTGCACCGCCTCGATGTGGCGCTTGCGCGCGACGGCGATCCGATTTTCGGTCCCTTCGAGCTGTGCTTGCAGGTCGCGGAAGTTCTGGTCCGCCTTCAGCTGCGGATACGCTTCGGCAACGACCAGCAGCCTCGACAGCGCGCCGGACATCTCGCGCTGCGCCTGCTCGAAGCGGCGCAACGACTCGGGGTCCGTCGGATCGACCTGCGCCTGCCCGATCCGCGACCGAGCGTCGGTCACCGCGACCAGCACGTCGCGCTCGTGCTGCGCATAACCCTGGACCGTCTTCACCAGGTTCGGGATCAGGTCGGCGCGGCGCTGATACTGGTTCAGCACCTCAGCCCAGCTCGATTGCGTCGCCTCGTCGGCGCGCTGGATTTCGTTGTATCCGCATCCCGACACGAGCAATGGGAGCAGGACGACCCACAGCGAACGATGCAGCATTCCAGCCTCCGGAAACCAGACCCGCCGAGCTCGACGGCGGTAAGATGGGCGCATCGTAGCGAGTTTCGACGAGCGCATGCGCAGCGGCCGCTTGCTGGCGAGGACTTCGGTGGCAACGCGCCGGATCGCGCAGCGGCTGGGCTGCGCCCTGGTCGTGCTCGCGGTGGCGACGGCCTTGCCGCCGGCGCGCGTCGACGCCGCACCGGGCGCGGCGAACGCCGACGCCGGCGACCGCGCGGCGCGGGTCGCGCGCTGGAACGCGCAGGCGTTCTCGTCGTACGAGGCCGACGACGTGCCGCAGGCGCTCGCGCTGTTCGGCAAGGCCGCCGAGCTCGGCGACGCATCGGCCCAGTACAACGTCGCAGTGATCCGGCTGCGCGACGAATCGGCCGAGCTGCCGCTGGAGGTCGCGCTGCGGCTGCTGCGCGCAAGCGCCGAAGCCGGTTTTGCGCCGGCGCAGTACCTGCTGGGTTCGCTGCTGGAAACCGGGCGGCACGTTCCCGCGTCGCAAGACGAGGCCAGCGTATGGCTCGAGCGCGCCGCCGCGCAAGGCATCATCGATGCGCAGGTCGCGATCGCGACGCAGTATTACCTGGGCCGCGGCGTGCCCCAGGACGCGGCGCGCGCTGCGTTCTGGTATCTGAAGGCGGCCGAAGGCGGCGACGTGGCTGCGCAGTACCTGATCGGATCGATGTTCGAGCGCGGGCTCGGCGTCGCGCGCGACCTGCGGCAGGCGCTGACGTGGTACAGCGCCGCGGCGCGGCAAGGCGACGTGGTCGCGCGCGAGATGGCACGGGCGACCGCCGAGCGGCTGGCCGCGCAGTCGCACTGAGGCGGCCGCTGAGAAGTCCGTCGCGCCGCGGCCGCCGCTGTCCAGTCGACTGCTAAGGCAGCGGCTCGCGCAGGCGGTTCGCGAACTGGCGGCGATACTTCGCGACCTTCGGGCCCACGACCATCATGCAATAGCCCTGGTTCGGATGGTTCTCGAAGTAGCGCTGGTGATAGGCCTCCGCGGCGCTGTAGTTCGACAGCGGCACGACTTCGGTGACGATCGGATGGCGCCAGATCTTCTGCCGCTCGAGCGCGTCGATCAGCTGTTGCGCCTCGCGCTGCTGCGCGTCATCCTCATAGAAGATCGCCGAACGGTACTGCGGTCCGGTGTCGTTGCCTTGCTGGTTCGGGGTGGTCGGGTCGTGGATCGCGAAGAAGATCTCGAGCAGCTCCCGATAGCCGATCGAATCGGCATCGAACTCGATCCGCACGACCTCGGCATGCCCGGTGTTGCCTGCGCAGACCTGCTCGTAGGTCGGATTGCGCACGTGGCCGCCGGCGTAACCCGACTCGACCGACAGCACGCCCTGCACGCGCCGGTACACCGCCTCCAGGCACCAGAAGCAGCCGCCGCCGAGCGTCGCGAATTGCCGATTCATCCGAATATCCTCCATTGCCGGCGCAGCGAACCGCGCGTCAGCGCACCGCCTTCAGCTGCCGCGCCGGCGCGGGCGCGGGCGCCGGCGCCTGCGCCCTCAGGCGCTGCTCGACCAGCTGCTCGAGCTTGCGGGCCGAGTCCTCCTTCGCGCGCCGCACCGTCGTGTACAGCTGCGTGGCGCCGTTCAGGTACTGCACCGGCCACGCAATGCCCTGGTAATCGTATTCCGCCGCGGCGTGCAGCGTGAAGTACGGATTCGCCAGATGCGGGCGCGCCAGCGCGACCAGGTCCGCGCGGCCCGAGATCAGCAACGTGTTGATCTGGTCGGGGGTCGTGACCGCGCCCACCGCCATCGTCGGCATGCCGACCTCGAGCCGAATCTGCTCGGAGAACTGCGCCTGGTACATCCGGCCGTACACCGGCCGCGATGCCGGATCGGTCTGCCCGGTCGATACGTCCATCAGGTCGCAACCGGCCGACTTCAGCGCGCGCGCGACCTCGACCGAGTCGGCCGGCGTCTGCCCGCCTGGAATCCAATCGGTCGCGGAGATGCGCACCGACATCGGCTTGTCGGCCGGCCATACCGCGCGGGTCGCCTCGAACACCTCCAGCGGAAAGCGCATCCGGTTCGCCAGCGAACCGCCGTAGCGGTCGGTGCGGCGGTTCGTCACCGGCGACAGGAAGCCTGCGAGCAGATAACCGTGCGCCATGTGCAGCTCGAGCATGTCGTAGCCGGCCGCATCGGCGAGCCGCGCGCTGCGCACGAACTGCGCGATCACGCGGTCCATGTCGTCCCGATTCATTTCGCGAGGCACCTGGTTCACGCCCTCGCGGTACGGGATCGGCGACGGCGCGATCAGCGGCCAGTTGCGGCGTCCATCGGACTCCTCGATCGGCCAGTCCATCTGCTCCCAGCCCAGCTGGGTCGAACCTTTGCGGCCGGAGTGCCCGATCTGCATGCACAGCCGCGCGGGCGTGTTCGCATGGACGAAATCGGCGATCCGCTTGAACGCGCGCATCTGCTCGTCGTTCCACAAGCCGGGGCAGCCGAGCGAGATCCGCCCCTCCGGCGACACGCAGGTCATTTCGATGAACACCAGCCCGGCGCCGCCGAGCGCGCGCGACGCGTAGTGGACGAAGTGCCAGTCGGTCGGCACGCCGTCGACCGCCGAATACTGGTCCATCGGCGACACGACGACGCGGTTCGCGATCCGCATCTGCCGCAGCCGGAACGGCGCGAACATCGGCGCGGTCTGCAGCCACGGCGCGTCGCCCGCCGCCGCAATGCCGAGCCGCTGCGCCTGCTGCTCGTTCCACCAGCGCGTCGCCCGCTCGACCAGGCCCGCATCGCGCAACCGCAGGTTCTCGTAGGTGATCTGCTTGCTGCGCGTGAGCAGCGACACGTTGAACTGCATCGGGTCCATCTGCCAGAACCGGCGCACGTTCTCGAACCAGACCAGCGACACGTTCGCCGAATGCTGGATGCGGCCGACCTCGTCGCGGCGCGACTCCTCGTAGGCCGCGAGCGCCGACGTCAGGTCGTCCGGGTGCTTCGCGATCGCATCGTCGAGCGCGATCGCGTCCTCGAGCGCCAGCTTCGTTCCCGATCCGATCGAGAAATGCGCGGTGTGCGCGGCATCGCCCAACAGCACGATCGGCATGCCGTCGATCTGGTGGCGCCAGGTGCGCAGCGAGATCGTCGGGAACTGCCGCCACCAGGAGCGGTTCGTCAGCACCCGCGCCCCCTTGAGGTCCTGCGCGAAGATCCGCTCCACCAGCGCCGCGGTCGCCTGCTCGTCGTCGAACGCCAGCCCGCTCGCGCGCCAGGCGTCGTCGGTGGTCTCGATGACGATCGTGCACTCGCCCGGCGCGTACTGGTACGCGTGCATGTTCCAGATGCCCCCGTCGTGCTCGCGAAAGCTGTAATAGAACCCAGGCAGGTCCATCTTCGCGCCCAGCCACACGAACCGGTTCGTGCGCAGATCGACGGCGGGCTCGAAGTGCTCGCGGGCCGACTCGCGGATCGCGCTGTTGATGCCGTCGGCGGCGATCAGCAGGTCGGCGCCGCGGTGCGATGCGAGCCCCGCATCCTCGGTCCGGTAACGCACGTGGACATCGAGCTGGTCAGCGCGCCGCTGCAGGATCTCGAGCAGCTTCAGGCGCCCGATTCCGGAGAAGCCGTGGCCGGACGACTTCATCACGTGCCCCTTGTACTGCACGTAGATGTCGTCCCAGTACGCGAAATTCGCCGCGATCTCGCGGTGCGTCGGCTCGTCGGCGCGGGCAAGGTTGCCGAGCGTCTCGTCCGACAGCACGATGCCGAACCCGAACGTGTCGTCGGGACGGTTGCGCTCGACGACCTCGATGTGCGCATGCGGGAACCGCTTTTTCAGCAGGATCGCCGAATACAGCCCGGCGGGGCCGCCGCCAACGATGTCGATGCGCATCGCGATGCTCCTGCAGTCCGTGGCGCACGCGGGCAGCACGGAAGGTTTGCGAACTAGATACTTTAAGCTTAAAGTATCTCCGATGGAACCCCCCGCCTCCGATCGCGTTCCCGCTGCAGACGCCCCGGCCGGCGGTGCCGGCGCGACGTCGCCGTCGGCGCCCGCCGCGGCGTCGCCGACCTACGGCGAATATCTCGGACTGGACGCGGTGCTGTCGGCGCAGCATCCGCGCTCGGGCGACCACAACGAGATGCTGTTCATCATCCAGCACCAGACCAGCGAGCTGTGGATGAAGCTGGCGCTGCACGAGCTGCGCGCCGCCCGCGACCGGATCCGCGCCGATCAGCTGGCACCGGCATTCAAGATGCTGGCCCGGGTCTCGCGGATCATGGAGCAGCTGGTGCACGCGTGGGACGTGCTGACGACGCTGACGCCGTCGGAGTACACGCAGCTGCGGCCGCACCTGGGCACGTCGTCGGGATTCCAGTCGCATCAGTACCGCGAGATCGAGTTCCTGCTCGGCAACAAGAATCCGGCGATGGTGTCGGTGCATGCGCAGCGCGAGCCGGTCCGCGCGCAGCTCGAACGGGCGCTGCGCGAGCCGTCGCTGTACGACGAGGCGATCGCGCTGCTGGCGCGCCAGGGCTACCCGATCCCGCCCGAGCAGCTCGACCGGGATTTCGCTGAACCGCGCAGGCCGTCGGACGCGGTCGAAGCCGCATGGCTCGCCGTGTACCGCGACCCCGACCGGCAATGGGACCTGTACCAGCTGGCCGAGGAGCTGGTCGATCTGGAAGACGCATTCCGGCAGTGGCGATTCCGGCACGTGACCACGGTCGAACGGATCATCGGGTTCAAGACCGGAACCGGTGGCACTGCGGGCGTGTCGTACCTGCGCAAGATGCTCGACGTCGTGCTGTTCCCCGAGCTGTGGAAAGTCCGCACGGACCTCTAGCGCGCGAACACCGATGCGATTCGAACGGAGCTACCCGATCCGGTTCGCGCACTGCGATTTCGCCGGGATCGTTTTCTATCCGCAGTACCTGGTGCTGTTCAACGATCATGTCGAGGACTGGTTCAACGAAGCGCTGGGGCAGGACTTCGGCGCCTATCACGGCGAGCTCGGCCTGGGGATCCCGGTGCGGCTCGAATGCGATTTCCTGAGGCCGTCGCGGATCGGCGATTCGCTGACGTTGTGGCTCGAGATCGAGCGGCTCGGCGAGCGGTCGGTCACGCTGGCGCGCGGCGCACGGGTCGGCGACGAGCAGCGGGTCGCGCTGCGACAGGTGCTGGTTTGCGTCGAGCTCGCGCGCCAGTCGAGCCGCCCGTGGCCCGACTCGCTGCGCCGGGCGATGCTGCCTTACGTTGCGCAGCCCCGGCATTCCAACGAAGAAGGAAACGTGAAGCAATGAACCGCGTATTGCTGCCCGCAGGCTGGCCGCAGCCCAAGGGCTATTCGAACGGGATCGCCGCCGAAGGCACGATCGTGTCGGTGGCGGGCCAGGTCGGCTGGACCCCCGACGGACAGTGGCAGACCGACGACTTCGGCGAGCAGGCACGACAGGCGCTGTCGAACCTGATGGCGGTGCTGCGAGAGGCCGGTGCCGGTCCCGAGCACGTGGTGCGGATGACGTGGTACGTGACCGACAAGCGCGAGTACCTGGCCGCGGCGAAATCGCTCGGCGCTGCCTATCGCGAGCTGATGCGCGGGACCGACGGCAAGGTCAACTATCCGGCAATGACCGCAGTGCAGGTCGTCGCGCTGATCGAGGACCGCGCGAAAGTCGAGATCGAGGCCACCGCGGTGGTCCCGCGCGCGGCTTAGAATGGATTCGACTCGAGGAGGTATCGCGATGCTCAGCCCAGCCAAGTCCAAGGCGCAGTTCAAGTGGGACGACCCGCTGCTGCTCGATTCGCAGCTGACCGAGGAGGAGCGGATGGTGCGCGACGCCGCGCACGCGTACTGCCAGGAGAAGCTCGCGCCGCGCGTGCTCGAGGCGTTTCGCCACGAGAAGAGCGACCCGTCGATCTTCCGCGAGATGGGCGAGGTCGGCCTGCTCGGACCGACGATCCCGCCCGAATACGGCGGGCCCGGGCTGAACTACGTGTGCTACGGACTGATCGCGCGCGAGATCGAGCGGGTCGACTCGGGCTACCGGTCGATGATGAGCGTGCAGAGCTCGCTGGTGATGGTGCCGATCCACGAGTTCGGCACCGATGCGCAAAAGCGCAAGTACCTGCCGAAGCTGGCGACCGGCGAGTGGATCGGCTGCTTCGGGCTGACCGAGCCGAACCACGGCTCCGATCCGGGTTCGATGCAGACCCGCGCGAAGAAGGTCGACGGCGGCTGGCAGCTGACCGGCTCGAAGATGTGGATATCCAACTCGCCGTTCGCCGATGTGTTCGTCGTCTGGGCCAAATGCGTCGGAGGCGAGTTCGACGGCCGGATCAAGGGCTTCATCCTCGAGAAGGGAATGAAGGGGCTGTCGGCGCCGCCGATCCACGGCAAATTCGGCCTGCGCGCGTCGCTGACCGGCGAGATCGTGATGGACGGCGTCGAGGTTTCGGACGAGCAGCTGCTGCCCGGCGTCGAAGGACTCAAGGGCCCGTTCACCTGCCTGAACTCGGCGCGCTACGGCATCGCATGGGGGGCCCTCGGCGCGGCCGAGACCTGCTGGCATACCGCGCGCCAGTACGTGCTCGATCGCAAGCAGTTCGGCCGGCCGCTGGCGGCGAACCAGCTGATCCAGAAGAAGCTCGCCGACATGCTGACGGAGATCGCGCTGGGCCTGCAGGGCTGCCTGCGGCTCGGACGAATGAAGGACGAAGGGACTGCGGCGGTCGAGACGACTTCGATCCTGAAGCGCAACTCGTGCATCAAGGCGCTGGAGGTCGCGCGGATGGCGCGCGACATGCTCGGAGGCAACGGCATCTCGGACGAGTTCGGCGTGATCCGCCACATGCTGAACCTCGAGGTCGTCAGCACCTACGAGGGCACGAACGACATCCATGCGCTGATCCTGGGCCGCGCGCAGACCGGAATCCAGGCGTTCACCTAGGCGGGGCTGTCGCCGCGGCGGGCCGTCGCACACTGGCCGCGAGCGCGCAGCATGCGCCGCCGTGCTTGACGGCCTGCAGCGGGCCCCTGCACCATTAGGCCCCTGCCGGCGCCAGCCGCTGCCTTCCCGGCGCGGAAGGCATGCTGCCGGCGCGTTGCCTGGTACCGATTCCACGGGAGGAGACATGGTTTCACCGATTCGCCGCAAGCTCACGCTGGGTTCGATTGCAGCCGCCGGCTCGGCCGTCGCCGCGGCCACGTTGCCCGGCGCCGCCTGGGCCGCTTATCCGGATCGGCCGATCACGATCATCGTGCCGTGGGGCGCAGGCGGCGGAACCGACGCGGTCGCGCGGATCATCGCCAGCCTGCTCGAGAAGGACCTCGGCCGCCCGGTCAACGTCGTGAACCGCACCGGCGGCTCGGGCGTCGTCGGCCACTCGGCGATCGCGAACGCGGCTCCCGACGGCTACACGCTCGGGCTGATCACGGTCGAGATCACGATGATGCATCACCAGAAGCTGACCGAGCTGAATCCGGCCAGCTACACGCCGATCGCGCTGGTCAACCTCGATCCGGCCGGGTTCCAGGTCCGCGCCGATTCGCCGTACAAGACGCTGAAGGATGCGGTCGAGGCGATCAAGGCGAATCCGGGCAAGTTCAAGGCGTCGGGTACCGGCCAGGGCGGCATCTGGCACCTGGCGCTCGCCGGCATGCTGCGCGACCTGAAGATCGATCCCGCCGCAGTGCCGTGGGTGCCGTCGAACGGCGCAGCGCCGGGGCTGCAGGATCTGGTCGCCGGCGGCATCGAATTCGTGCCGTGCTCGCTGCCCGAAGCGCGCTCGCTGATCGACGCCGGCCGCGTTCGCTCGCTCGCGGTGATGGCCGAGCAGCGCGCGTCGCTGTTCCCCGACGTGCCGACGCTGAAGGAAGCGATCGGCTCGAACTGGGCCACCGGCGCGTGGCGCGGAATCGCTGCGCCGAAGGGGCTGCCCGAGGACATTCGCAAGCGGCTCGAGACCGCGGTGCAGAAGGTCTACAACAGCGCCGAGTACAAGGACTTCATGACGCAGCGCGGCTTCGGGATGATCTGGGGCAATTCGCAGGAGTTCGCGAAGTTCATGGCCAAGGGCGATGCCGACATGAAGGCGGTGATGACGGCCGTCGGTCTGGCGAAGTAAAGCTCCCGTCGCGTGCGCCGCATCGATCTGGGCGTCGGCGTCGCGCTGGCGGCGCTGGCGCTGGCGGTGTTCTGGGCGGCGCAGGCGTTTCCGACGGTGCCGGGGCAGAACCTCGGCTCAGGATTCCTGCCGAAGCTGATCGCGGTCGGCCTGTTCGCCTGCGCGATCGGGTTGATCGTGCGCAGCTTCCGGATGCCGGCCGATTCCGGCGGGCCGGCGCCGCCGCACGGGTCGCCGGCGCAGCTCGATACCCCGGCGGCGGCCGCGCCCACCGAGCACTATGCGTCGGCGTTCGTCCTCGTCGCCGCGATCGTCGCGTACATCCTGCTGTCCGACCGGCTCGGATTCCTGATCGTCGCGCCGGCATGCCTGCTCGCGGCGTTCCTGGCGTTCGGCGTTCGCTGGCTGCCGGCGATCGTCTGGGCGATCGCGGCGACCGCCGCGGTGCACGTGGCGTTCTACAAGCTGCTGCGGGTCCCGCTGCCGTGGGGCCTGATCCAGCCGTTCTATTGATCCCCCGCTGAGGCTTGCCGATGGACGCGATCATCGCCGCATTCGGTCTGGTGTTTCAGACCGACGTGCTGCTGGTGATCCTGCTGTCGGCGGTGTACGGGCTGTTCGTCGGCGCGATCCCCGGACTGACCGCGACGATGGCCACCGCGCTGCTGGTGCCGGTCACGTTCTTCATGCCGCCGGTGCCGGCGGTCGCGGCGATCGTCACGGCGACCGCGATGGCGATCTTCTCGGGGGACATTCCGGCGACGCTGCTGCGGATGCCCGGCACGCCGGCGTCGGCCGCGTATGCCGACGAGGCGTACAAGCTCACGCGCAACGGCCAGGCCGAGGTCGCGCTCGGGTCGGGGCTGTGGTTCTCGGTGGTCGGCGGCATCTTCGGCGTGGTCGCGCTCGTGATCGCCGCGCCGCTGCTGGCCGAGGTCGCGCTGAACTTCAGCTCCTACGAGTACTTCTGGCTGGTGCTGCTCGGGTTCTCCTGCGCGATCTTCATCGCCGGCCGCGATCCGCTGAAGGGCATCATCGCGCTGCTGATCGGATTGCTGATCTCGACGGTCGGGCTCGAGAACCCGGCCGGACATCCGCGGTTCACGTTCGGCAGCGCCGAGTTGACCGGCGGCATCTCGCTGATCCCGCTGATGATCGGCATGTTCGCGATCTCGGAAGTGCTGCGCTACGCGACGCTGGTCGTCAAGCCGGTGATCGCGACCGAGAAGCCGTTCGGCAACATCTTCGCCGGAATGTGGAGCCTGACGAAGAAGTACCCGATGCCGCTGCTGCGCGGATCGGCGCTGGGCACTGCGGTCGGCGCGCTGCCCGGTGCGGGCGCCGACATCGCGGCATGGATGTCGTACGCGGTGTCCAAGCGTTTCTCGAAGGAACCGCAAAAGTTCGGCACCGGCCACGTCGAAGGCATCGTCGAGGCGGGCGCGGCGAACAACTCGGCGCTGGGCTCGGCATGGATCCCGGCGCTCGTCTTCGGCATCCCCGGCGACTCGATCACCGCGATCGCGATCGGCGTGCTGTACCTGAAAGGAATGAACCCGGGGCCGACGCTGTTCATCCACAATCCGCAGAACATCTACGCGGTGTTCATCGTGTTCTTCATGGCGCAACTGCTGCTGTTGCCGCTCGGATGGAGCGCGATCAAGCTCGCCAAGCAGATCCTGCGGATTCCCGGCCGGATCCTGATGCCGATCATCATGCTGTTCTGCATCGTCGGCGCGTTCGCGATCAACAACAGCCTGTTCGGCGTGACCGTGATGCTGATCGCCGGCATCGTCGCGTTCTTCATGGAGCGCTGGGGCTTCCCGATCGCGCCGACGATCCTCGGGGTCGTGCTCGGAACGATGCTCGAGGAGAACTTCTTCAGCAGCCTCGTGAAGGCCGACGGCAATCCGCTCGTGTTCTTCTCGCGTCCGATTGCCGGCGTGCTCGGCGTCGTCGTGATCCTGCTGTGGATGTTGCCGCTGCTGCAGATCTGGCGGCGCCGCGCCGGCGGCAGGCGCACGCAGGCTGCCTGAACCTCGCGCCGCACGGGCGCAGCACAGCGGCGCGCAGCGCCGAACCCGATTTCTTGACGCGCCGCGACCGCGTGTAACCCGGCCGCGTGCGACATCGAATTAGTCGGTACAAGGCGACGCGCATCGGCGACTCGTCCGGCGCGCACCTTGGCCCCACGACCGAATCGAAAGGAACTGCAATGCGACCCGTCTCGTATCGTACGACTCCGATCACGTCGAGCTTCGCCTGCGCCGCACTGGCCGTCGCGGCAGCGTTCGTCATCGCGCCGGTCCCGGCCAGCGCGAACGGCTGGAAGGACCTTCCGACCGACCAGCGCGTAACGCGCACGCCGCTGGGCGAGCAGCGCGAAGCCGCGCGCCTCCAGGCGCTGCAATCGAAGATCGACGACTCGAGCGGCGCGAGCCAGCACGCCAGTGCGCCGCTGCCCGACGATCAGCGCGTGTCGCTGACCGGCAACGAGGCGCGCCAGCATGCGATGCGCACCGCGCAGCTCGATCGCGAAGCAGCCGTTCGCGCCGGCGCCGACAGGCCGATCGCGACGCTGTCGTTCGGCCCGCTGCCGACCGATCAGCGCATGTTCTGAGCGGCACTGCCCGGGCGGCGCGACGTTCGGTCGCGCCGCGTTCGCCGGGAAACCCGCGGCGCTTTTTTTTGTCATCCGAGGTCGTGCCGACTCAGCGGCTGCATGCGCCGCCGCCGAGCACGCAGAACCGCGCGCAATGCGGATGGTTCAGCGGCACCGAAACCGATGCTTGCTCGAGCGTCTCGCCGAGCTCGAAGCGGCGGTCGTACGGCAACAGCGTGCATGCGACCGCCACCGGACGCGTGTCGCCCTTTCGCTTGACGATCATCCGTGAGGTCGCGCACATCACGTCGTGCGGCGATTTGCCGAGGATGCCCCAGCAGGCTTCGGTGATCTCGGGCACGTCGGCAGAGGCGTCCATCTCCGGAAAGATCACCAGCTCGAGCGGATCGCTCGCGTCCAGCGCGATCTGATACGCGTCGAACAGGCGGCGAAAGCCTTCGCGCAGCGCCGGCTCGGATTCGCCCGAGAGCCGGCGCGACGCGACGTTGATGCGAAAGTCGTTGTCGCACAGCCATCGCAGGCCGGCGATCGTCGGCGGCCAGCTACGGCGACCGCGCTCGAGCTCGTGTACCGCCCGTCCGTAGTGGTCGATCGACACGCGGATCGTCAGGCGGTCGCGATGCCGCCGTCTCAGATCGAGCAGCGCCTGGCCGCACTTGAGCATCGGCTTCATCGCGTTCGTCAGCACCAGCGCTTCGAGTCCACGCGACAGCACGTCGTCGAGCATCCGCGGCAGCTCCGGGTTCATGAACGGCTCGCCGCCGGTGAAGCCGATCAGCCGCGTCGGCAGCCGATTCCGCTCGAGCTCGTCCAGATAGCTCGAGACCTCGGCGGAGCTCAGGTAGACCAGCCGATCGTTGCTCGGCGACGACTCGATGTAGCAGTTGCGGCACGCGAGGTTGCACAACGTTCCGGTGTTGAACCACAGCGTCTCGAGCGCGCGCAACGCCACGCGGGCGCGCGGCTCGCCGCGAGCGGTGACGTCCGGCGAGCGGAACTTGCGCGGATCGAGCGAAGCCGGCGCGACCTGCGGCGCCACCCCGGCGGCAACCGGCTCAGCCACCGCGTCCGAGCCCGGCAGCCCGGGCGGCCTCGGGCAGCGTCAGCGCGAAGTTCACGAAGTGCGACACCGCGTCGACGATGCAGTACGGACACCAGGCG
>DATLGW010000898.1:0-6631 GCA_035540315.1 Burkholderiaceae bacterium
GTATTCGGCGGTGACCCAGCCGCGTCCGGTCGCGCGCAGGAACGCCGGCACCTTGTCCTCCACGCTCGCCGTGCACAGCACGCGCGTGTCGCCGAACTCGACCAGCACCGACCCCTCGGCATGGCGCGTGAACCGACGCTGCAGCCGCACCGGACGCAGCTGGGACGGCGCCCGCCCCGACGGGCGCTCCGCAGGCGCCCCGCTCACGACGCGCTCCCGTTGCTGCGCTGGATCGCCTGCTGGATCTCTGCGATCGTCCGCTCGATCTCCTCCTCGGACAGATCGACCGGCTGCTCGTCGGCCGGCGGGGCGATCGAGATCGTCGTCGTGATCGCCCCCTCGGGCAAGTTCAGCGACGACAGCGTCGGCAGCTCGTCGCCGAGGTCGCCGCCTTCCCAGCCCAGCGCAACGACGGTCGTGTTGTCGGCCAGCCGACCGTTGGCCGCAATCGCCCGCCGCACCAGGCCGGGCACGACCCGCGCAAGCGGCGCCTCGTCGAACTCGCGCGCAAGCTGCGCATCGGAAACGCCCGACCACAACCCGTCCGAACACAGCACCAGCACGTCGCCGGGCTCGAGCCGCGCGCGGGATCCGATCTCGACCGTCGGCTCGGCCGGCGAGCCCAGGCAATTCAGCACCTTGTTGCGCTCCGGATGGCTCTCCTGCTCGTCCGACGAGATCAGTCCGAGCGCGACCATCGTCTGGACCTTCGAATGATCGCGGGTGCGCCCGATCACGCGGCCGCCCCGCAGCCAGTACAGCCGCGAGTCGCCGGCATGCGCCCACCAGGCGTGCCCTTCCTGCACGATGCACGCGACCACCGTCGTGCGCGGCGCTTCCTGCAGGTCGTGCGCGAGCTGGTACCGGATCAGCTCGCGGTGCGATGCGCGCAGCGCCGAGTCGAGAAACGCAACCGGGTCCGGCAGCCGCGGCGACGCGGCGCGCTGGAACATGCCGGCCACCGTCTGCAGCGTCAGCTGCGCCGCCACCTCGCCCCGCACGTGGCCCCCCATGCCGTCGGCGACCAGCATCAGCAGCGACTCGCGCGTGAAGCAGTAGCCCATGCGGTCCTGGTTGATCGAACGGCCGCCGATCAGGCTGTCCTGGAAAATCGAAAAGCGCATCGGAAACCTTGCAGCGCTGCGGATCAGCGGTGCGCCGACGATTTCTGCGTCGGCCAGATCAGCGTCGAATCCGCCGCCGCCGCGCGCCGGCGGCGCGCCAGCAATGCATCGAGCCAGCGGCCCACGCCGCGGGAGCGCACGCTGGGCAGCGAGTCGCGCAGCGCGCGCTGCAGCGTGAACACGCTCTGCGGGCGCTCCAGCGGATTCAGCTTCAGGCACCAGTGCACCAGATCGGCGAGCTGGCGCGAGTACAGCTTCGCGGCATTCTCGAGCGACGTCTCGACCTTGTCGCCGGCGCTTCGCTGGTCGGCCGGCTGCGGCGGCGCGCCGACCATGCAGGCGTACAGGCTCGCGCCGACGCCGTAGACGTCGGTCCACGGTCCCAGCTCCTGGTTGCGCCGGTACAGCTCCGGCGCGGCGAACCCGGGCGTGTACATCGGGAACAGCTTCGGCGCGTCCTGCGTCAGCGTCTGACGCGCCGCGCCGAAGTCGAGCAGCATCGGCGTGCCGTCCACGCGCAGATAGACGTTCGCCGGCTTCAGGTCCAGATGCAGCAGCCGGTTCGCATGCACTTCGCGCAGCCCGTTGAGCACCTGCGCGAAGATCTTCCGGATGTGCCGCTCCGGAATCACCTGGCGCCCCGGCCGATCGCGATAGCGCATGATCAGCTCCTGCAGGCTGCGGCCCTGCTCGTACGCCATCACCATGTAGACGGTGTCGTTGGCCCGGAAGAAATTCAGCACCCGCACCACGTTCGGATGCAGCACGCGCGCCAGCGCGCGTCCTTCCTCGAAGAAGCACTTCAGGCCGTTGCGGTACGTGTTCAGGTTCTCCGACGCGATTGCCGGCACCAGCTCGCCCGGATTGCGCTTGACCAGCGAGCTGGGCAGGTATTCCTTGATCGCGACCCGTTGCCCGTCGGGATCGTGCGCGAGATAGACGATCGAGAATCCGCCGCTGGCGATCTTTCTTACAATACGATAGCCGCCGACCTCGAGGCCTTCGGGCAGGGGCGCATTCGTCTGGGTTGCCATGGCGGCCCCATTGTAATTAACTTCAAGCCCCCTAAGCCGCAGCGAGCCGCGCAGTGTCGAAGACGCAACCGATCCAGAGCATGACCGGCTACGCGACGGTGACCCAGGAGACTGCGGCGGGACGAGTCACGCTCGAGCTGCGGTCGGTGAACTCCCGTTATCTGGATCTGTCGTTCCGGCTCAACGACGAGCTGCGCCCGATCGAGCCGTTGTTGCGCGAGCGAATTCTCGGCCGGCTCGGTCGCGGCAAGGTCGAATGCCGGGGCGCCGTTGCGCGGCGCACCGAGTCGCAACCGACGCTGCCGGTGAACCGGTCGCTGCTGGGGGCGCTGCGCGCGGCCGAACAGGCGGTCCGGCAGGAGTTTCCGGAGGCCGCGCCGCTGTCGGCGATCGACTGCCTGCGCTGGCCGGGGGTCATCGAGGAGACGCAGCTCGATGCGGCCGGCCTGTGGGAGCAGGTCCAGCCGCTGGCCGTGCAGGCGATCGACGAGCTCGTCGCCAGCCGCATCCGCGAGGGCGCGCGGCTGCGCAGCGACATCGAGGCGCGCGCGGCAGCGATGGCGGCGATCGTCGCGCGAATGAAGGAGCGCGTGCCGCAGCTGCTGGCCGATTACCAGCAGCGGCTCGTCGAGCGCCTGCAGGAGGCCGCCGGCGTCGCGCTGCAGGCCAGCGCCGTGCCGCTGGAGGAGACGCTGGCGCGGATTCGCCAGGAGGTGTCGGTGCACGGGATGCGCACCGACGTGGCCGAGGAGCTCGCGCGGCTCGAGATCCACATCGGCGCGCTCGGTCAGACGGTGGCCGGCGGCGGCTCGGTCGGAAAGCGCCTGGACTTCCTGATGCAGGAACTGAACCGTGAAGCGAACACGCTCGGGTCGAAGTCGGTGGGCCTGGAGGTCACCGACGCCGCGGTCGAGCTCAAGCTGCTGATCGAGCAGATCCGCGAACAGGTGCAGAACCTCGAATAGCCGCAATGAGTGCCGCAACCCTTCCGTCTTCCCCCGGCCACGCCGGCAGCTTGCTGATCGTGGTCGCGCCATCGGGCGCCGGCAAGACCTCGCTGGTCCGGGCGCTGCTGGCGGCTCGGTCCGACCTGCGGCTGTCGGTGTCGTGCACGACGCGCGCGCCGCGGGCCGGCGAGGCCGACGGCGTGGACTACTTCTTCATCGACGCCGACGAGTTCGACCGGCGCCGCCGCCGCGGCGAGTTCATCGAATGGGCGTTTGTGCACGGCAACTACTACGGCACGTCGCGGCGCTGGATCGAGGAGCAGATCGCGCTGGGCGTGGACATCGTGCTCGAGATCGACTGGCAGGGTGCCGCCCAGCTGCGCCGGGTGTTCGACGACGCGGTGACGGTGTTCATCGCGCCGCCGTCGCTCGCGGTGCTTCGACAGCGGCTCACCGACCGCGGCCAGGACACGGCCGAGGTGATCGAGCGTCGCATGGCTGCCGCACGCAGCGAACTGGCGCATGCGGGCGGATGTCAATATGTTATTATCAATCAAGAGTTTGCAGCCGCTTCCCGGGATCTGATCGCGATCGCCGACGCCGCCCGCAGCCGTTTTCGGCAGCAAAACGCGCGACATCCGGACCTGTTCGCGGAGCTCGGCATGGCGAAGCTGCGCTCGACCGACCCACACTCGTGAAAGCACCTGATGGCCCGGATCACCGTTGAAGATTGTCTGAAGCACATCCCGAACCGCTTCGAGCTGACGCTGGCGGCGACCTATCGGGCGCGAATGCTCGCGCAGGGACACACGCCGAAGGTCGACAGCAAGGACAAGCCGACGGTGACAGCGCTGCGCGAGATCGCCGCTGCGAAGATCGGGGTCGAGATGCTGCGACGAGTTCCGTCCTGATTCTCCGGCGGCGGACCACAGCCATGGCTGATCTGAGGTCCTCCGCCATCCGCGGCCGCACTGCCGCTCCGATCCCCCCGCGGGCCAGCCCGCCGGCCGACGCGCCCCCGCCCGCGCCTCGGCGGATCGCGTCGCTGGCCGGGCTCACGCAGCTCGCGTCGGAATACCTCGGCAAGGACGACCTCAAGCGGGTCCGCGAAGCGTACCGCTTCAGCGACTCGGCGCACCTGGGCCAGTTCCGCTCCAGCGGCGAGCCGTACATCTCGCACCCGATCGCGGTCGCCGAGATCTGCGTCGGCTGGCGGCTCGATGCCGATGCGCTGATGGCCGCGCTGCTGCACGACGTGCTCGAGGACTCGAGCATCACCAAGCAGCAGCTGATCGAGCAGTTCGGCGCGTCGGTCGCCGAGCTCGTCGACGGATTGTCGAAGCTGGACCGCGTCGCGTTCGCCAGCCGCGAGCAGGCGCAGGCCGAGAGCTTCCGCAAGATGCTGCTGGCGATGGCGCGCGACGTGCGCGTGATCCTGATCAAGCTCGCCGACCGCCTGCACAACATGCGAACGCTGTCGGCGGTCGAGCGCGACAAGCAGCGGCGCATCGCCGCCGAGACGCTCGACATCTATGCGCCGATCGCGAACCGGCTCGGCCTGAACGAGCTGTATCGCGAGCTGCTCGACCTGTCGTTCCGCGCGCTGCACCCGCTACGGTATCGAACGCTGCAGCGGGCCGTCGCCGCCGCGCGCGGCACCCGCCGCGAGGTGCTCGGCAAGATTCTCGACGCCGTCAGCCGGAAGCTGCCCGAGATGGGCGTGAAGGCGGAGATGCAGGCGCGCGAGAAGGCGCTGTATGCGATCTACCGCAAGATGCGGGAAAAGCACCTGTCGTTCAGCCAGGTGATGGACGTGTTCGGCATCCGGCTGATCGTCGACGAGCTTCCGTCGTGTTATCTGGCGCTGGGCGCGCTGCACGCCGCGTTCAAGCCGCTGCCCGGGCGCTTCAAGGACTACATCGCGATCCCGAAGATCAATGGCTACCAGTCGCTGCACACGACGCTGATCGGACCCTTCGGCACGCCGGTCGAGTTCCAGATCCGCACGCGCGAGATGCACCGGATCGCCGAATCGGGCGTGGCCGCGCATTGGCTGTACAAGGCCGACAAGGAGAGCTTCACTGACCTGCAGCGGCGCACGCACCAGTGGCTGCAGTCGCTGCTCGACATCCAGCACCAGACCGGCGACTCGCTCGAGTTCATCGAGCACGTCAAGGTCGACCTGTTCCCCGACGCGGTCTACGTGTTCACGCCGAAGGGGCAGATCCGCGCGCTGCCGCGCGGCGCGACGATCATCGACTTCGCGTACAGCGTGCACACCGACGTCGGCAACCAGTGCGTTGCCGCGCGCGTGAACAACAATCCGGTGCCGCTGCGCACCGAGCTGCAGAACGGCGACGTGGTCGAGGTGATCGCCGATCCGAACTCGAAGCCGAACCCGGCGTGGCTTGGATTCGTTCGCACCGGCAAGGCGCGCTCGGAGATCCGCCACTTCCTGAAGACGATGAAGTACGAGGAGTCGGTCGAGCTGGGCAAGCGGCTGCTCGAGCAGTCGCTCGCCGCGCTGCGGATCGACGGCGCGTCGGTCGACGCGGCGCTGCTCGAGAAGATCGTCCGCGACGCCGGCGGGCGCGCGGTCGACGACCTGTACGCCGACATCGGCCTGGGGCGCAAGCTCGCGCCGGTGGTCGCGCGCGCGCTCGCGCTGGAGATGAGCGCGCGCCCGGCGGCCGCGCATTTCGCGCCGCGGCCGCTGCCGATCGTGATCCACGGCACCGAAGGGATGGCCGTGCAGTGCGCGAGCTGCTGCCTGCCGCTGCCCGGAGATCCGGTGATCGGCCACATGCGCGGCGGCCACGGGCTGGCGGTGCACCGCAGCGAGTGCGACATCGCCCGCCGGCAACGCTCGAAGGACGCCGAGCGCTGGATCGACGTCGAATGGGCCGACGACGTGCGGGGCCAGTACCGGACCAAGTTCGAGCTGCAGGTCCACGATGAGCGCGGCGCGCTCGGTCGCGTGGCCGCCGAGATCGCCGCGTCGGACGCGCACATCGTCAACGTCGCGATGGACGAGGACCCGAGCAACGTCGCGACGATCCGGTTCACCGCGCTGGTGCGCGACCGCGTGCACCTGGGACGGCTGTTCAGGCAGCTGAGGAAGCTGCCGGACGTCACGCGGCTGACGCGGCTGTAGCCGGCAGCGTCGTCGCGCTGCGGGCGCGTCTAAGGTTCGTAGCGCACTTCGAGCACCTCGAGCTCGAGCGGTCCGGCCGGGGTCTGCACCGAAACCGTGTCGCCTTCGCGCGCCTTGATCAGCGCGCGCGCCACCGGCGACACCCAGCTGATCTTGCCGGCCAGCGGATCGACCTCGTCGACGCCGACGATCTGCACGGTGCGCTCGACCCCGTCGGACTGCAGATAGGTGACGGTCGCGCCGAAGAACACCTGATCGAGCCCCTGCTGCCGGGCGGGATCGACGACTTCGGCGCGATCCAGCCGCCGGGTCAGGAACCGCACCCGCCGATCGATCTCGCGCAGCCGCCGCTTGCCGTACGTGTAGTCGGCG
>DATLGW010000899.1:0-2178 GCA_035540315.1 Burkholderiaceae bacterium
GTCCCGGCACGCCGCCGCTGCGACCCAGATCGGCCCGCGGCGCAGGCCGATCTGGGTCGCAGCGGCGGCGTGCCGGGACTGGCGAACGACGTGTTCGTTCGCAAGTACCGGATCGCGACGTCGACGAACGCGACGTTTTGCGCCGCCGATGCGGTCGAGCCGCTGCCGGGCGCGAAGACGCCGGTGACGGGAGACCCGCGCGAGTGTCGTTAGGCGGCGTCGCCGCAGTTCGGGCGGCTGCGGTCGCGCTGGCGCTGGCGGCGCCGGCGGCCGCGCTCGCGCAAAGCGCAGCACCGCAGCCGCGCGTCGCGTATCCGAACCACAGCGCGCAGATCAACCAGATCCGCGCCACGCCCGACCTGCTTCGGGTCGTGTCGATTGCGCAGGACAAGACGCTGCGTGTTTGGCGGCTGTCGGATCTGGCGCTGCTGCGGACGATTCATCTGCCGAGCGATGCCGGCGAGGAGGGTGCGCCCCGCTCGCTCGCAATCACGGCCGACGGGCGCGAAGTGTTCGTCGGCGGCTGGACCGGAATCGCCTGGCATCGCAAAGGCCAGATCTATCGTTTCGACCTGATGACGGGCCGGCTGCTCGACGTGCTCCGCGGATTCGAATCGTCGATCGAGGCGCTCGCGATCTCGCGCGACGGCGCGCGGCTCGCAATCGGTCTTGCCGACGGCCCCGGACTGCGGGTGCTCGACATCGCGAGCGGAAAGCTGCTCTTCCAGGACCGCGAGTACGGCGAACGCGTGATGTTTGTCGACTACGCGGTCGACGGAAAGCTCGCATCGACGTCGTACGACGGCTGCGTGCGTATCTATTCCGACACCGGGCAGCTGAAGTTCCGTGCCGAATATCCGCCGCGGCCGCAGCCGGAGCAGGCGGTGCAGTGCCGCGGGTCGAACCTCGGCGGAATCCGTTTCTCGCCCGACGGACGCCGGCTGGCGTTCGGCGTGCAGGACCGGCCGGAGGTCGTGCTGATGGACGGCGCGTCGCTGGCGCCGATCAAGGTCGTCGATCCGAAGGATCCGCGCCAACGCTCGCTGTGCTGCGTTGCGTGGTCCCCGGACAGCGCGACGCTGTACGTGAACGGCACGTACGACGATGACGGACCGACGCCGCTGTATCGAATCGGCGACGCCGGAACCGGCGCGTTGCATCGGATGGACATCGGGCGCCAGAAATTCACGAACATGTTGCCGCTGCGCAACGGCGATCTGGTATTCGCGACGAACGTGCCGAGTCTCGCGCGCGTCGCCGCCGACGGCAGGCTGCTGGCGGAAACGGTTCCGCCGAACGGCGATTTCCGCTTTGCGTGGGACCGACTGCGGCTGAGCGCCGACGGCAGCCGGATCGCGCTGCCGATGCGCGCCGACGGCTCGGAGCTCAGGTATTTCGGCATCGGCGAGGACCCCGAGCGCGCGTATCGCGCTGCCGATGCGGCGGATCTCGTCGATCTGCAACCGCCGCTGCGCGACGGCGGCCGCGTCGCGGTGACGGCCGTGCTCGGCGATCTGGGCTACAAGCATCCGACGCAGGTCGGCGGCCGCCGGCTTGCGCTGCAGCCGGTGCAGTCGGTGTGGAGCTGGGCTTCGCATGCGACGCTGCCGCTCGCGGCGCTCGGCACCGATTGGTCGGTGCTGCTCGTCGATCAGCAGGCGCGCAAGCGCTGGGAGGTCGGGCTGCCTGCGCCGGCGCACCAGGTCGCGATCAGCGCCGACGGCCGCTGGGTCGTCGCGGCGGTCGGCGACGGCACGGTGCGCTGGTTCGCGACGGACACGGGGGCGGAAACGCTGGGACTATTTCTCCACGGCAACGGCGCCGACTGGGTCGCTTGGGGTGCCGACGGCTACTACGCGTCGTCGCCGAACGGCGATCAGTTCATCGGTTGGCTCGTCAACCGCGGCGATGCGCAGGCGCCGGATTTCTTCCGCGCAGTGCAGTTCGAGCGCACGCTGTACCAGCCGACGCTGGTCGCCTCGGCGCTGCGGCACGACCGCGGCGCGGTGCGCGGCGCCGCGACCGTGCCGCTGGCGGAATCGCTGCGCGATCTGGCACCGCCGCGGGTGACGATCGAGGAGGCGGCGCTGCGCGACGCCGACGGCGGGCGCCCGACGCTCGAGCTGCGCTTCAGCGCCGAAGCGACCGGGCGGCCGGTGCGCGAAGTGGGGGTGTATC
>DATLGW010000900.1:0-1605 GCA_035540315.1 Burkholderiaceae bacterium
CCTGCGCCGTTCGGGCCGATCAGGCCGAAGATGCTGCCCTTGGGCACGTCGAACGTGACACCCTCGAGCGCCTTCAACCCGGCGAACGCGATGCTGAGGTCCCGAACCGACAGTTGACTCATCGCGGTCTGCGCCGCCAGGCGCGAGTCAACGCCTCGGGCAGGCTCGCAAGCCCGCCGGGCAGAAACCTCAGGAACAGCACCAGGGTGAGTCCATAAACCACCATCTGCGCACTGCCCAGCTCTCGCATGACCTCGGGCGCGAGCGTCAGGTACGCGGCGCCGAGCAGGGCACCGATGCTCGACCCCAGCCCGCCGATGACGGCCATCGTCAGGAATGCGAGCGACGTCACCAGCGAGAATGACTCGGTCGACAGATAGCCGATCAGGTGCGCATACAGCGCGCCCGACACGCCGGTGAAGAACGCGCTGACGGTGAATGCCAGCACGAGGTGCCGAGCGCGATCGATCCCGGCGCTGGTGGCCGCGGTGGAGCTCATCTTCAGCGCGAACAGCGCGAGGCCACTATGCGACCGCTTCAGATTGTCGGTGATCCAGCTGAACAGCAGCACCGTCGGAATCAGGAAGTAACAATACGCCAGGTCGGTCGTCAACTCGAAGCCGAACAGGTTCGGCCGCTCGACGAACAAGCCATGGCGGCCTCCGGTCAGGCTCTCCCATTCGTACAGCACCTGCTGAACGAACAACGCGAAGCCGAGCGTCGCGATCGCGAGGTAGTGGCCTTGCACGCGCAGCGCGGGCAGCGCAACGACGATGCCCAGCGCCGCTGCAACGACGCCGCCGGCAACGACCGTCACGATGAACGGGACCGACATCGGCGTCAGGATTGCCGTGGTGTACGCGCCCAGTGCCCAGAATGCTGCGTGGCCGATCGAAACTTGGCCGCCAAAGCCGGTCAGAATCGTCAAGCTCATCGCCACCAGCGTGTAGATGAGGATCGTCGCGACGAGGAACTGCACGTACGCGCTCGACGCCGGCAGCAGCACGAGCGCCAGACCGAGCGTTGCCAAAAAGACCGCGCGTCCCATCATTTCAGACCTTTTTCGTTCCGCTGCGCGTGAACAGGCCCGTGGGCCGGAACATCAGCACGGCCACGATGATCAGAAACGCGAAAGAATCCTTGAACGCAGTGGACACGTACGCGGAGAACAGCACCTCGATCACGCCGATCGCCAACCCGCCGATGACGGCGCCCGGCAGGCTGTTGAAGCCTCCGAGGATCGCACCGGCGAACGCCTTGAGCAGCACCGATACCATCATCTCGTAGTCAAGAAACACCAGCGGGGCAATCAGCATTCCGGAGATCATGCCGATTGCGCCCGCCAAGCCCCAGGCGATCGTCGAGACGCGGCGAACATCGACGCCCATCAGTCGAGCCGCCTCGGCGTTCTGACTGGCCGCGCGCATGGCCGTGCCTTCGCGCGTCTTCTCGAAGAACACATAGAGCGCCAGCATCACGGCGAAAGCGATCGCAATGACTCCGAGGCTGTTGGGTGATGCGCGCACGCCTCCGAATTGGATCGGCTCCGGCGAGAACAGCGACGGGAACTTGTACGGGTCGAAGCCCCAGATCCACCCGGCCAGG
>DATLGW010000901.1:0-4958 GCA_035540315.1 Burkholderiaceae bacterium
ATGCACGCTCGCCGGCGCACGGCCTGCCGCGGCGATCGGCCGCGGCACGCTCGGCGCTTGCGGCAGTTGCGGTCCCTGCGGCAGCTGCCGCAGCTGCTGCCGAACCGTGCCCGGTGCCGCGGACACCTGGTCGCGGTTCAACCCGAGATACGCCTGCTGCACGGCCGGATCCTGCGCCAGCTGCGCAGCGGCGCCTTCGCCGACCACGTGTCCGTTCTCGAGCAGGTACGCGCGATCGGCGATCGCGAGTCCCTGGCGCGCGTTCTGCTCGACCAGCAGGATGCCGACGCCGGACCGGCGCACGTCGACCAGCGTTCGGAACAGCTCCCGGCTGAGCAGCGGCGACAGCCCCAGCGACGGCTCGTCGAGCATCAGGATCGACGGCGCCGACAGCAGTGCGCGACCGATCGCCAGCATCTGCTGCTCCCCGCCGCTCATCGTGCGCGCCTGCTGATTGCTGCGCTCGGCGAGCCGCGGGAACAACGCCAGCACGCGATCCAGGTTCTGCCGCTGCGACTCGCGCGCCCGCTGCGCATAGGCACCGAGCAGCAGGTTCTCGCGCACCGTCAGATCCCCGAAGATGCCGCGTCCTTCGGGCACCAGCGCAAGGCCCGCCTCGACGATGCGGTCCGGCGTCTGATGCGTGAGCACGCGGCCCTCGAGCGCCACGCGGCCGGCAGCGACCGGCACGATGCCGGCAATCGCCTTCAGCAACGTGGTCTTGCCGGCGCCGTTCGCGCCGAGGATCACGACGATCTCGTCGCGCGCGACCCGCAGCGACACGTCCTCGAGCGCCTTGTGCTGGCCGTACGACACCGTCAGCGACAAACACTCAAGCATCGTCCTCTCCGAGATACGCGCGAATCACCTCGCGGTGCGACAGCGCCTCGTCGGGCGTGCCTTCGGCGATCTTCGCGCCGCTGTTCATCACGACGCAGCGGTCGCACAGGCTGCGGATCGCATCCATCACGTGCTCGACCAGGATCACGGTGCGGCCGTCGGCGCGCAGGCTGCGGATCAGCTCGATTCCCGTCTGCAGCTCGCTCGGGTTCAGTCCGGCGAGCCATTCGTCGAGCAGCAGGATCCGCGGGTCCGACGCCAGCGCGCGCGCGAGCTCGACCCGCTTCTGGTCGATGTACGTCAGCGCCGACGCCGGCGATCCGATTGCATGCGAGATTCCGACCCGCTCGAGCTGACGCTCGGCGTACTTGCGGGCCTCGCGGCCCCACATCCGGCGGTGACCGAACGCCGCGCCGGCCATCACGTTCTCCAGCACCGACAGCGACGGCAGGATCCGCACCAGCTGGAACGTGCGAGCGACCCCGGCGCGCGCGATCAGCCGCGAGGGCAGCGCCGAGATCAGCCGGTCGCCGAGGTAGATCTCGCCGGACGTCGGCTTCAGCGCCCCCGAGATCAGGTTCATCATCGTCGTCTTGCCCGACCCGTTCGGGCCGATCAGCCCCATCACTTCGTGCTCGCGCACCGAAAAGCTCAGGTCGTCGACCGCACGCAGCCCGCCGAAACGCTTCGACACCGAATGCACTTCGAGCGCGACTGCGTCAGCCATCGCGTCTGCCGGCCATCGTACGAGTGGGCCAAGTCGGCGGATGGTCGGGCCGGCCGGTCGCGGTGTCGCGCGCGCGGTGCGCCAGCCGCTCGAGCAGGCCGACCACGCCGTTCGGAATGAAGTAGACGATCAGCAGGAACGCCAATCCCATCAGCAGCACCGTCTGCGTCGGGAACGTCGCCGCGATCGCCTCCCACAGCAGCGTGAACGGGATCACGCCGACCAGCGGGCCCCACAGCCGGTGCACGCCGCCGAGCAGCGCCATGATCACGACCTGAAACGAGATCTCGGCGGTGAACGCGATCGACGGCTCGATGTACGCGTAGCGCGGCGCCATCACCGCGCCGACGACCGCGGCGAACGTCCCCGAGATCATGAACAGCACGACCTTGCAGCCGGCCGAATGGATGCCGCAGTGCGCGGCAACCACCTCGTCGTTGCCGATGATCCGCAGCGCGAATCCCAGCCGGGAGCGGCCGATCAGCCAGCCGACCAGGAAAACCAGCGCCGCCAGCGCGAGCAGCTCCCAATAGATGATCCGCTCGGTGATGTTCGTCAGCACGTACAGCCCGCGGCTGCCGGCGAAATTGTTCTGCACCCAGGTGACGATCTGCCGAATCAGCTCGGCCAGCCCCAGCGTGAAGATCACGAAATACACGCCGGCCAGCCGCAGCGTCGCGATGCCCACCAGCATCGCGAGCAGCGCGCCTGCGACTGCGGCGATCAGCACCAGCACCGGGTACGGCAGCGCGTTGATGCCGACCGCGACGATGTACGCCCCCATGCCGAAGAACGCGGCGGTTGCAAGCGAGATGTAGTGCGTCGGCCCCGAGAACAGCGCCCACGACGTCGCGAGCACGGTGTACATCGCGATCGGCAGCGCGAGCGACATCAGATAGGCGGTGCCGGGCGCCAGCGGCAGCAGCGCGAGCAGCACGAAAACCGCGGCGACCAGCGCGAAACCGCCGAACTGGCGGCCGGTCACCGGACGCTCCCGCGGCCGTGCGTGCGCGCGATCATGACGTGCGCCGGCCCAGCAACCCCTCGGGCCGGAACAGCAGCACGAGCAGGAACAGCAGGTACGCCGCGGCCAGCGTCAGGCCCGGATCGATGACGCTGGCCACGAACGTCTCGGCGATGCCGAGCAGCATCGCCGCGAGGATCGCGCCGCGCACGTCGCCGACGCCGCCCATGATGACGATCACCAGCGCCTTCAGCGTGAACACCACGCCGATCGACGCATCGAACGTCAGGAACGTCGACAGCAGCACCCCGGCGGTTGCGGTGACCGCGCCGCCGGCAGCGAATGCGAGTGCCGAAAGCCGCGGCACGTCGATCGCGACCAGCGCCGCCGACTGCGGATCGACTGCGAGCGCGCGCATCGCCATGCCCTGGCGCGTGTGGTTCAGCGCCCAGTACAGCGCCACGCCGATCGCTGCGGCGGCGACGCAGGCGACGACGCGGTTCAGCCCGAACGGGCTGCCGAAGATCAGGAACGGGCGTGCCAGATACGAATAGCTGAAGAACTGGCCGCCGAACACCATCAGCATGATCCCGACCATCGCGAAGCTCATGCCGAACGTCGCCAGGATGCAGTCGACTTCGAGCATGCCGCGGTTCTTCGCGCGCCGCACCAGCGGAGTCAGCAGGTACCGGTAGATCAGCCAGTTCAGCACGAACGCGGCCGGCACGACGACCACCGCCGACCAGAACGGGCTGACCGCCTGGGTCGTGATCACCCAGAACGCGCCGAACGCGCCGGCCACGAGCATCTCGCCGTTCGCCAGGTTCATGATGCGCGCCACCCCGTACTGCAGCGTCAGGCCCATCGCCATCAGCGAATAGGCGGCGCCCAGCAGGATGCCGACGATCAGGATGTCCATGCGCGGTGCGCGCGGGATCGCAGGGCGGCGCCCGGTACGCGCACCGGGCGCCTGGTCATCGCAGGCGAGCGGGCGTTACCAGCCGGTCTTCGGCACCGGATCCTTCTCGCCGGGCATTCCGGTCGACGCGACGCCGACGAACTGGCCGTTGCGCCACTGGCCGACGGTCCAGAAGCGCTCGATCACCTGGTTGTTGAACCTCCACTCCCCCATCACCGTCTTGAACGCGTTTTTCTTGATGTAATCGGTGACCGCCTTGCGATCGGTGCCGCCCACGCCCTCGATCGCCTGCTCGAGCACCTGCAGGCTCGCGTAGGTGACCGGGCTCGCCCAGTAGTCGGCGTGCTTGCCGGTGACCTTCAGGTGGTCGGCGAAGTACTGCTTGATTTCGGGCGACTCGACGTTGACGCCGCCGGCGCCGAGAACGCCTTCGATCGCCTTGCCGAACTTCTGCCCGTACCCGGGGAAAGGCGTTCCGACCGCAGTGTAGAACGCTTTGACGTTGAAGCTCTCGATCTGCGCCTGCTCGGTGATCGCGAACGTGTCCGGCGGATACGACCAGGCGACGAACGCATCGGGATTCGCCGCCTTCGCGCCCTTGACGATCGGCGACAGGTCCTGCGTTCCCAGCGGGTACGAACGGTCGAACACGATGTCGAAGCCGGCTTTCTTGAAGATCGGCCGCGCCGCCTCGGCGAGCTCGATGCCGAATGCGTCGGCGACGTTGACCATCGCGACGCGGTTGCCGATGTGGCCGGCCGAGCGCATCTTCGTCAGCACGTCGGCGACCGACTGCGCGAACGCAGTCGTGTTGCCGAGCGTGAAGAAGATGCTCGGGTACCGTTCGGTCAGCTCCTTGGTCTTGTCGGTGATCGCGCTGACGGCGATCTGCGGATAGCCGTACTGCGCGAAGATCGGCGCAGTTGCGAGGTTCAAGCCGGTCGCGTACGGCGCGATGATGAAATCGGCCTTGTCCTGGGTCGCCAGCCGCTGCACCGCCTTGATCGCTTCGGCCGGATTGGTCCGGTCGTCGTATTCGATGATCTCGACCTTGCGCCGCGTGCCGTCCTTCATCTTCAGTCCGCCGCGCTCGTTGACCTGCTTGGACCACAGCTCGAAGTTCGGCCAGTGCGTGACCGCTGCGCCGCCGGCAAGCGGGCCGGTCTTCGGCGCGACTGCGCCGATCCGGATGACTTCCTGCGCGTGGGCGGGGGCGGCGAATGCCGCGGCGGTCGCGATCGTTGCGGCAAGCGCCGCCTTGACGGCGGATCTGCGTCTCATGGTGTCTCCTCGGTCGTCGTTCTGTCCCGCGGGCATTATACGTATCGCGCCTGGTTGCGGCCGATCCGCCGGGATGAGCGGGGACGCCATCCAAACCGTCAAGGGCGGGGCGATGCCGGCCGCAGATCTCCCGGCTGCCCGAACCGCGGCGCTGTCGTCTTCCTCGTCCGAGTGGCCGCCGGCGCATCGCCGGCAGCCAGATCGTCGAGAATCGGGCAGTGCGGCCG
>DATLGW010000902.1:0-12582 GCA_035540315.1 Burkholderiaceae bacterium
TTGCAGCCGCTGCGGGCACACGCAGGACGTGATGCAGAAGTTCAGCGACGCGCCGCTGACCGTGTGCCCGCGCTGCGGCGAGGCCGCGTTCGCCAAGCAGCTGACGGCGCCCGCGTTCCAGCTGAAGGGAACCGGCTGGTACGTGACGGACTTTCGCGACAGCGGCAAGGCCAAGGCCGGCGCCAAGGGCGAGGCGGGCGGCGACGGCGGCGAATCGAAGGCATCCGATGGCGCCAAGGGCGAAGGCGGCGAATCCGAAGGCGGCAAGTCCGACGGCAAGGCCGAGGGCGGCGAGTCCGCGAAACCGGCGGCGGCCCGCGCCGATGCCGCCGGGCCGGCGAAATCCGACGCGTCGCGCTCGAAATCGGGCACCGGCGACTCGACCTCCGGCGGCGCCACCAAGGCCACCGGCACCTGATCATGCTGCGCCGCTATTTCATCGCGGGGCTGCTGATCTGGGTCCCGATCGCGATCACGGTCTGGGTGCTCAGCCTGATCGTGACGACGATGGACATGAGCCTGTCGCTGCTGCCCGATCGCTGGCATCCGGTCGCGCTGTTCGGCCTGGCGATTCCCGGGCTGGGCATGCTGCTGACGCTGCTGGTGATCCTGGCGACCGGCGTGCTGGCCGCGAACTTCGTCGGCGAGACGCTGCTGCGGATGTGGGAGAGCCTGCTGGCGCGGATTCCGATCGTGCGGTCGATCTACTCGAGCGTCAAGCAGGTCAGCGACACGGTGCTGTCGCCGCAGGGACACGCGTTTCGCAAGGCGATGCTGATCGAATACCCGCGCAAGGGCCTGTGGACGATCGCGTTCCAGACCGGCATTCCGGCCGAAGAGGTGCTGCGGCTTGCGTCGCCGCAGGCGATGCCGAGCCCGATCGACGACGTGCTGCAGCTGACCGAGGCCGACGCGCCGCGGCGCGGCGACATGATTTCCGTGTACGTGCCCACGACGCCGAATCCGACGTCGGGGTTCTTCCTGATCGTGAACCGCAGCGACGTGCGCGAGCTCGACATGAGCGTCGATGCGGCGCTGAAGTACGTCGTGTCGATGGGCGTCGTCGCGCCGGGCGTCAAGCCGCGCGTGTCGCTCGTGCGGCCCTGAACCGCGTTGCGCGCGCTGGCCCGCTCCGAACCATAGGATCCTGAACGAATGCGTACCTGCTACACCGGCGAGGTGTCGACCGACCGGCTCGAACAGACCGTCACGCTGTACGGCTGGGTGCACCGCCGCCGCGATCACGGCGGGGTGATCTTCATCGACCTGCGCGATCGCAGCGGCTTGGCGCAGATCGTCTGCGACCCCGATCGCGCCGACACGTTCGCGACCGCCGAGCGGCTGCGCAACGAGTTCTGCGTGAAGGTCGTCGGCCGCGTGCGGCGCCGCCCGCCGGGCACCGAGAACCCGTCGCTCGCCAGCGGACAGATCGAAGTGCTCGCGCACTCGCTCGAGATCCTGAATCCGTCGGTGACGCCGCCGTTCCAGCTCGACGACGAGAACCTGTCGGAGACGACGCGGCTGACGCACCGCGTGCTCGACCTGCGCCGGCCGCAGATGCAGCACAACCTGATGCTGCGTTACCGCGTCGCGATGGAGGTGCGCAAGTACCTGGATGCGCACGGCTTCATCGACATCGAGACGCCGATGCTGACCAAGTCGACGCCCGAGGGCGCGCGCGACTACCTGGTGCCCTCGCGCGTGAACGCCGGGCAGTTCTTCGCGCTGCCGCAGTCGCCGCAGCTGTTCAAGCAGCTGCTGATGGTCGCGGGCTTCGACCGCTATTATCAGATCACCAAGTGCTTCCGCGACGAGGACCTGCGCGCGGACCGCCAGCCCGAGTTCACGCAGATCGACTGCGAGACCTCGTTCCTGTCCGAGACCGAGATCCGCGGGATCTTCGAGGACATGATCCGCACCGTGTTCCGCAACACGATCGGCGTCACGCTGGCCGATGCGTTTCCGACGATCGCCTACGACGACGCGATCCGCCTGTACGGCTCGGACAAGCCGGACCTGCGGATCAAGCTGCAGCTGGCCGAGCTGACCGACGCGATGGCCGACGTCGAGTTCAAGGTGTTCTCGCAGGCCGCGACGATGCCCGGCGGCCGCGTGGTCGGGCTGCGGGTTCCTGGCGGCGGCGAGCTCACGCGCAGCGAGATCGACGCGTACACGCAGTTCGTCGCGATCTACGGCGCCAAGGGGCTGGCCTACATCAAGGTCAACGACGCGGGCCGCGGCCGCGAAGGGCTGCAGTCGCCGATCGTGAAGAACCTGCACGATCGCGCGATCGACGCGATCCTGCAGCGCACCGGCGCGGCGGCCGGCGACATCGTGTTCTTCGGCGCCGACCGCGACCGCATCGTCAACGACTCGATGGCAGCGCTGCGCAACAAGATCGGCCATTCGGAGCTTGCCCGGCGCAACGGATTCTTCGAGGACGGCTGGCGCCCGCTGTGGGTGGTCGACTTCCCGATGTTCGAGCACGACGAAGAGAACGCGCGCTGGTCGGCAATGCACCATCCGTTCACTTCGCCGAAGGACGGTCACGAGGATCTGATGGCGGGCGACCCGGCGCGCTGTCGAGCCAAGGCGTACGACATGGTGCTCAACGGCTGGGAGATCGGCGGCGGGTCGGTGCGGATTCACCGCGAAGAGGTGCAGAGCAAGGTGTTCCGCGCGCTGAACATCGACGCCGACGAGGCCCGCGACAAGTTCGGCTTCCTGCTCGATGCGCTGCAGTACGGCGCGCCGCCGCACGGCGGCATCGCGTTCGGCCTGGACCGGATCGTCACGATGATGACCGGCGCCGAATCGATTCGCGACGTGATCGCGTTCCCGAAGACCCAGCGGGCGCAGGACCTGCTGACGCAGGCGCCGTCGCCGGTGGACGAGCGGCAGCTGCGCGAGCTGCACATCCGGCTGCGGCTGCCCGAGAACCGCGGCTGATCCCGCGCGGTTCGGGCGCGGGATCGACGCAGGCGCGCGAGGCAGGGATGCGGGCCAAGATCCCGGAGTCGGTGCTGGTGGTCGTGCACACGCCCGATCTGCAGGTGCTGCTGCTCGAGCGCGCCGACCACCCGGGGTTCTGGCAGTCGGTCACCGGCAGCCGCAACTCGCCCGACGAGCCGCTCGAGCAGACCGCGCGCCGCGAGCTGTGGGAAGAAACGGGGCTGAACGCGGACGATTTCGAGCTCGTCGACTGGAACTACACCAACCGTTTCGAGATCTATCCGCACTGGCGGCACCGTTACGCCGACGGCGTGACCCACAACGTCGAGCACGTGTTCGGCTTGCGCGTGCCGGCGCCGCTGCCGGTGCGGTTGTCGCCGCGCGAGCACCTGCAATCCCGTTGGCTGCCGTGGCACGAAGCGGCCGAGCGCTGTTTCTCGTGGTCCAATGTCGAGGCGATCCGGCAACTGCCGCGGCATGCCGCCGCGGGCGATCGGAAATGAAGCTGCGCGTCGCGACGTACAACATCCACAAGGGCGTGATCCGGGAGCTGTTCGGGCTCAAGCGGATCGCGTGCATCCACGAGCTGCGCACGCGGCTGCACGACCTGCACGCGGACCTGATCTTCCTGCAGGAGGTGCAGGGCCGGCACGAGCGGCACGCGTTGCGCTTCGAAGGCTGGCCGCTGGAGCCGCAGGACCAGTTCCTCGCGAAGTCGCCGACGCTCAAGCACACGTTCGAGGTCGCCTACGGGCCGAATGCGCACTACCTGCACGGCCACCACGGCAACGCGCTGCTGTCGCGGTTCCCGATCATCGGCCGCGAAAACCGCGATTTCTCCGATCACGTGCTGGAGAAACGCGGCGTGCTGCACTGCGTGGTCGGGGTCGACGAGCGTCACGTCCACTGCTTCGTCACGCACTTCGGGCTGCTCGCGCGCAGCCGGCTGCGGCAGGCCGATGCGCTGATCGAATGGATCGAGCAGGTCGTGCCTGCCGATGCGCCGCTGCTGATCGGCGGCGACTTCAACGACTGGCGCGACCGGCTGTCTCGGCGATTCGAGTCGGCGCTGGGCGTGGCCGAGGTGCTGTCGTGCGCGCGCACGTTCCCGAGCCTGCTGCCGGTGATGCGGATGGACCGGATCTACGCGCGCGGCTTCGAGATCCGCGGCGCCGACGTGCTGCGCGGGCCGGTGTGGGCGAAGCTGTCGGATCACGCGCCGCTGGTGGCGGACCTGCGCCTGGCGGCATGACCGACCTGCACGCCGAGCTGCAGCGGCCGGGGCCGGACCCGCCGGCAGCGCGGATCGTGCACACCCCGTGGTTCGACAGCCTGCGGCCGCGATTGACCGAGGGCAACGAGGTCGTGCTGCTCGAGTCGGGCCGCGAGTTCTTTCCGCGGCTGATCGCCGACGTCGATTCGGCGCAGCGCGAGGTCTACCTCGAGACCTACATCTTCGAGTGCGACGCATCGGGACGCCCGATCGCCGATGCGCTTGCGCGCGCTGCGCGCCGAGGCGTCGCGGTGCACGTGCTGCTCGACGGATTCGGCGCGCATTCGTTCGATCCGCAGACTGCCCAGGCGCTGGCGCAGGCCGGCGCGCAGGTCCAGGTGTATCGCCCCGGGGGCGGGCTGCTTCCGCTGGACCGCAAGCGGCTGCGCCGGATGCACCGCAAGATTGTCGTCGTCGACGGCGCGATCGGCTACGTCGGCGGCATGAACGTGCTCGACGACCACAACGACCCGAACCACGGGCCGCTCGAGCATCCGCGGCTCGACTACGTCGTCCGCTGCCGCGGACCGATCGTGCCGGCGATGCACCTGGCCGTCGCGCGGCTGTGGTGGCAGATGGTCGCGGTGCACACGCCGCTGCGGGTGCGGCGCGAGATCGCGCGCCGCCAGGGGCTGACTGCGCTGCGGCCGCCGCGCACGCTCGAAAGCGATGCGACGCCGGCGGGCACGATGCGGGCGATGCTGGTGCTGCGCGACAACCTGCGCTGGCGCAAGCGCATCGAAAGCGCGTATCTGCTGGCGATCCGGCAGGCGCAGCGCGAGATCGTGATCGCCAATGCGTACTTCCTGCCCGGCGTGCGGTTCCGGCGGGCACTGATCAGGGCCGCGCGCCGTGGCGTGAAGGTTCGGCTGCTGCTGCAGGGCCGCATCGAATATGCGCTGCCGCACTACGCGACGCAGGCGCTGTACGACGAGCTGCTGCGCGAAGGCATCGAAATCGTCGAGTACCACCAGAGCTTCATGCATGCGAAGGTCGCGGTCATCGACGACTGGGCGACGGTCGGCTCGTCGAACATCGATCCGTATTCGCTGCTGCTCGCGCGCGAGGCGAACGTGTTCGTGCTCGATGCCGGTTTCGCCGCGCTGCTGCGTTCGCGGCTGCTGGCGGCAATGACCCGCGGCGGCCGCCGCATCGAGCTCAAGCAGCTGCAGCGCCGCGGCTGGGCGGTACGACTGCTGCACTGGTCGGCGATCGCGCTGGTGCGGCTGGGGACCGCGCTGACCGGCGCACGCGGCCGGTATTGATCAGGCACCCCGGATCGGCCGTCGGCGCCGCCGCGCCGCGTCTGGCGGGCTCAGTCGGCGTCGACGCCGCGCGGCGTGTGCTCGGTCCAGCCGACCTCGACGATCTGGACCGGGCCGCACTCCTTCATCAGCTCGAGCGCCTTGTCGCGGTCGGCTTCGTCGTGCACTCGCAGCGACAGCTCGGTGCCGCGGTCCGCGCCGCTGGTGCGGGGCTCAGTTTGCGGCTGGATGTCGAACAGCGACCACAGCGTCTGGACCTGGTAGTCCTCGACGTCCATTGCCGGGGACATGCCGCGGCGCGGATCGTCCTGCGGCCCGCGTGCCGCCCGAACCGCCAGGTCCGAATCGGCGAAACCCGCTGCAACCATGCGCTCGCGCGCGGCGCTCGCCTGCGCGGATTGTTCGAACACGGCAATCAATTCGTGATCCATCGGCCACTCCTCGACGCGTTGCGACGACCCAGGATAGGCGCTCGCCGCGGGGTGTGCACGGGTTTCCTGCAGCGCACCGGCAAGCAAGCGGCGTGCCCGAAAGCGGCGGCCGCTGCGGTCTCGGTTATGCTCACGCCCTTCGATGTGTGCAGCAGCCAACCCGACCGAGCCGGGGCCGATCGTCGGCGTCGATTTCACCTGCGCGCCCACGCCGCGCAAGCCGCAGACGCTCGCGTTCGGCCGGATCTCGGCCGGTCCCGCCGCCTCGCAGCGGACGACGATGCTGCGGATCGACCGAATCGAGCGCCATCCGAGCTTCGAGCCGTTCGACCGCTGGCTGAATTCCGGACCCTGGGTCGCCGGCTTCGACTTCCCGTTCGGCCTGCCGCGCGATTTCGTCGACGCCTGCGGTTGGCGCGAGCACGGACCCGACGCATGGGCGGCGATCACGCGCCGCATTGCCGCGCTCGAGCGCAGCGCGCTGGTGGCCGCCTGCCGCGACTACTGCGCACGCCGACCCGCCGGCTCGAAGCTCGCGCACCGGGCGACCGACGGCCCGGCCGGATCGAGCCCGTCGATGAAGTGGGTCAATCCGCCGGTCGCGCAGATGCTGCACGCCGGCGCGCCGCGGCTGGTGGCTGCGGGCGTCACGGTGCCGGGCCTGCGCGACGGCGACCCGGCGCGCATCGCGCTCGAAGCGTATCCGGGCCTGCTGGCGCGCGACGTGCTCGGACGCCGTTCGTACAAGAGCGACGACCGGCGCAAGGACGATGCGCTGCGGCGCGACGCGCGGCGCGATCTGGTCGCTGCGCTCGAGCGGGGGCGGCACCGGTTCGGGATCGCGGTCGATTTCGGCGATTGGCGCGAGCCGTGCATTGCCGATCCGATGGCCGATCTGCTCGATGCGGTGCTGTGCGCGGTGCAGGCGGCCTGGGGCTGGCAGCGCCGCGATGCGAACTGGGGGCTGCCGCAGCGCGACGATCGCACCGAGGGATGGATCGTCGGCGCCTGATCGAGCGGACGATCGGCGCTGGCAGCCGGCGTTGCCGCGGGCGCGGCCGATCGAGCACAATCGCCCGATGACTACGTCCGTGCGTCCGCTGGCGATCGCCGCGCCGCCCAACGCGCGGCGTTTCGCGGCCGAGCGCACCGTGCCGCTGCTCTATCTGAGTCCGCTGGGCGCGCTCGCGCACGGCAGCGGCGTGCTGCTGCGCACCGCGCGCCGCTTCTTCATCGCGACGGCGGCTCATCTGCTCGATCGGCCGATCGCGCTCGATCGGATCGCGCTGCCGGGCCGGCGGCCGAGCGCGCGGCCGCGGCCGATCGGCGCGGCCTCGCTGATCGCGCCGGCGGATGCGCGTATCGACGTCGCGCTGATCGAACTGCACGACACGGCGACGATCGCCCGGCTGCAGCGCGACTGGCGCTTCCTGCCGATCGACGGACTCGCCGCGGCGCCGGCGCATGGCCGCTTCTTCCTGGCGGGCTATCCGTTCGAATACGCGCGGCACGCGCGCGGCGCGGATGCGGGGCTGTTCGTGCTCGACACCTGGCGAGTGGACGTGCCGCAGAATGCCGCGCAGCCGGTGGACCCGGCGGCAGACCTGTTCTTCGCCTGCGGCGACCTCGGATCGTCGCTCGACGGCCGCGGCATCGTCACGCCGGCGCTCGAAGGCGCGAGCGGCGCCGGGGTCTGGCTGCTCGAGTCCGACTCGCTGCGGCTGGTCGCCGTCCAGTGCGCGTTCCGGCCGTCGCAGTACTTCCGGGCGACCGGCTGGGCCGCGGTGCTCGCGGCATTGCGCGAGCGCGACGGTGAGCTCGCGAACGAGCTGCACGCGCCCGGAGTCGACGGCGTCTCAGGGCCTTAGGTTCCCGAGCCAGGTGGCAATGGGTTCGATGCTGCGGCAATCGCGATACCGGACGCAGCCGAACCCGGGAGCGCTCGCGCTCAGCCCATCATCCGGCTCGGCAACCAGGTCGCGATCTCCGGCACCAGCGCCAGGATCACGATCGACAGCACCATCAGCAGCACGAACGGCACCGAACCCCACAGCACCGTCGTCAGCGGCACCTGAGGCGCAACCCCCTTCAGCACGTACAGGTTCAAGCCGACCGGCGGCGTGATCAGCCCGATCTCCAGGTTGATCGTCAGCACGACCGCGAACCAGATCAGGTCGAAGTCGTTCGCCTCGAGCACCGGCGCGAGGATCGGCATCACCATCACGATGATCGCCACCGGCGGCAGGAAACAGCCGGCGACCAGCAGGAACACGTTGATCGCCAGCAGAAGGACCCAGCGGTTCAGCTCGAGCTCGACCAGCGCCTGCGCCGCGGTCTGCGTCACGTACAGCAGCGACATCATGTACGAGAACACTGCGGCGGCGGCAATGATCATCAGGATCATCGTCGACTCGCGCACGGTCTCGCGCATGATCCGCGTCAGATCCGACAGCCGCCATGCGCGGTAGATCGTCATCACCAGCGCCAGCGCGAGCACGGCCGAGATCGCCGCGACTTCCGACGGCGTCGCCAGCCCGCCGTACATCGCATACGCGATCGCGACGATGATCGCGATGAACGGCGACACGCGGCCCAGGCCTTCCATCTTCTGGCGCAGCGTGTAGTAGTGCTCGGCAACGACCAGCTGCCCGCGGCGCGCGAGCAGCGTCGCGACCCATGCGTAGATCGCGAACATCGTGACCAGCATCAGCCCCGGAACGACGCCGGCGAGGAACAGCCTTCCGATCGAAGTCTCGGTCGCGATGCCGTACAGGATCATCGTGATCGACGGCGGGATCAGGATGCCGAGCGTGCCGCCGGCGCAGATCGCGCCGGCCGCCAGACCCGGCGGCACGCCTCGGCGCAGCATCTCCGGCACGCCGGCCTTGCCGATCGCCGCGGCGGTCGCCGGGCTCGAACCGCAGATCGCCGAGAACACGCCGCAGGCGAGGATGTTCGCGATCACGAGCCCGCCGGGCACGCGGTCGAGCCAGCGGTGCATCGACTCGTAGATGTCGCGCCCAGCGGCCGACGACCCGATCGCGGCGCCGAGCAGCACGAACAGCGGAATCGTCAGCAGCGCGAACGACGCCAGCTCGTCCATGAACACGATCGGCACGTTCGCCAGCGTCGCCGCGCCCTGGAACACGACCAGGAAGCCGACCGAGACCAGCGCCAGCCCCCAGGCGATCGGCAGCCCGGAGAACAGCACGAACAGCGTGACCAGCAGGATCAGCAGGCCGATCTGCAGCTCGCTCATCGCGGCGGAGCCTCCGCGGCTGCGTGCATCTGCGGCGTCGTCGGCGCCGCATCACCGGGGTCGGCGCGCATCCGCACGATCTCGGCGACGTACTGCACCGCAGTCAGCCCCAGCCCGAGCGGCATCATCACGTACAGCGGCCATTTCAGCGGCGCCCACGTGCTCTCGGTGCGCTCGCCGCGCAGGAACGACTCCCAGGTCAGCCAGCCGCCGATCCAGGCGAGGAACACGCACACCAGCATGCCGATCACCGCGACCGTCAGCGTCAGCGCGCGCTGGCTGCGCGCCGGCAGATAGTGCGCCAGCAGATCGACCGCGACATGGCCGCGGGTCTTCAGCGTGTACGGCGACGCCAGGAACAGCGCCGCGACCATCATGTAGACCGAGAACTCGATCTCCCACCAGGTCGAGTAGCCGAGTGCCCGGTAGACGACGCTGTAGGTGATCACCAGCGACGCGATGATCAGCAGCAGCGATGCGACCACCGCCAGCGCGTCGCTGAGCCGGTCGACCGCCCGAACGAAAGCCACGATCGTGTCCTGTCGCGCGGGCGGCGTGACCGGGTCGAGCAGCGTGCTACTTCTTGCCGGCCTGCTGCAGCAGCGCGTCCAGCAGCGACTTCGCTTCAGGCGAGCGGTCGGCGAACTCCTTCCACGACGTCTGCCGCGCCAGCGCGAGCCAATCGTCGAACTCGGACTTGGTCATGTGGTGGACTTTCGCGCCGGCCTTCTTGTACGCATTGACCATGTCGCCGACCGAGTCCCGCTGGTTCTTCAGGAAGTATTCGTCGGCCTTGGCCGCTGCCTCCTCGAAGATCTTCTGCTGCTGAGGCGTGAGCTTGTCCCAGTGCTGCTTCGACATCACCAGCGGCTGCATCAGCATCCACAGCGTGTAGTCTCCCGGCACCGTCGCATGCTTGGTCTGCTCGTACAGCCGCATGCTGACGAACGTCTCGGCCGACGTCAGCGTGCCGTTCAGCACGCCCGACTGCAGCGCCGGATAGATCTCGGTCGACGGCATGCTGACGACCGAGGCGCCGGCGGCTTTCAGCATCGACTCGAACGTCGGATCGGCTGCCCGCATCTTCAGCCCTTCGACCGACTTCGGGCCGGTGATCTCGCGATCCTTGGTCGCGAAGCCGCCCGGCGTCCACCACCAGGTGACGATGTGGATGCCGTGCTTGTGCGCGAGCTCCTGCAGCCGCTTGTGGAAGTCCGACCCCTTGAGCTTCATCGCGAAGTCGAGGTTCGGGATCGTGCCCGGCAGGATCGTGGCCGAGAACTCGGCCGCCTTGCCGACCGCGTACGACATCGGAAACACCGCCATCTCGAGCGTGCCGTTCTGCAGCGCGTCGAGCTGCGCGACCGGCTTGATGCCGAGCGACATCGCCGGATAGATGCGGAACTTGATGTTCTTGTCGCGCTCGTTGACTTCCTTGATGAACACGCGGGTCGCGAGGTCGCGCCCGTCGGCGTTCGCCTTCCACTGGTGCGAAACCTTGATCTCCTGCGCTGCGGCGCCGTTGGCGACGAGGCCGATGGCGACGGCGGTTGCCGTGACCAGCGAGCGGATGGGTGTCATGAATCGTCTCCGGTTGTGGCGGTTGTATCTGCCGGGGCTCTGACGGCCCCGCTGCGGCAGCACCGGACTATAGCCGCGCTGCACCGGCTCCTGCAAGGGCAGCGCGCGCGGCCGCCATGCGACCGAGTGTCCCCCGGTCCTGCGCCGCGTGCGTTTGCGATGCGCGGTGCCAGCCGCTAAGCTTCGACCGATCGAGTCTTTCGGCGACGAGGAGCTTCAGATGTCCGACGACGATCCGCGCATCGACGGACACGAGATCGACGCGAACCGATCGGACTTCGATCTGATCCGCAGGCGGCACGCGTTGGCCGAGGGCGCGTGAGCCGCGCGCTGTTCGCGCTCGGCGCGATTTCGGCGCTGCTCGGCGTGGCTGCCGGCGCGTTCGGCGCGCATGCGCTGCGCGCGCGGCTCGGGCCCGAGATGCTGGCGGTGTTCGAGATCGGCGTGCGCTGCCAGATGTATCACGCGCTCGCGCTGCTCGCGATCGCGCTGGCGGCCGCGCGCTGGCCGCACGCTGGGTGGACCGTCGCGGGCTGGCTGTTCGTCGCGGGCACGATCGTGTTCAGCGGCAGCCTGTACCTGCTGGCGACGACCGGCACGCGCTGGCTCGGCGCGATCACCCCGCTCGGCGGGGCGGCATTGCTGGCAGGCTGGGCGTGCGCTGCGTGGGCGGCGATCGTTGCGGCGAGACCTTGATCACGGCGCCGAGATCCTGAGGACGCGCCCGTCGTCGGCGTCGGTCAGCACCAGCAGCGAGCCATCGGGGGCGACGCGAACATGCCGGATCCGCTCGCCGCGGCCGGCAAGCAGCCGCTGCTCGGCCACCACGCGTTCGCCGTCGAGCTCGAGCCGCACCAGCGCCTGGCCGCGCAGCCATGCGACGAACAGACTGCCGCGCCAGCCGGGGACTCCGGTTCCGTCATGGAAGACGATCCCCGACGTCGCGACCGAGTCGGGCGCCCAGTAATACACCGGCGGTTCGGCGTCGGGCGCCGACGTGCCTTCGGCCGGCGGCTGACCGTCGATGTGGATGCCGTGGCTGACGCGGGGCCAGCCGTAGTTGCGGCCGGCGCGCACCACGTTGATCTCGTCGCCGCCGATCGGGCCATGATCGCTGACCCACAACGCGCCGGTCTGCGGGTGGATCGCTGCGCCCTGCGGATTGCGCAGACCGAGCGCGTAGACCTGCGGCATCGCGTTCGGCGTCGCGACGAACGGATTGTCGGCGGGGACCGATCCGTCGGGTGCGATCCGCAGCACCTTGCCGGCGGGGCTCGACAGTTGCTGCGCCAGCTCGAGCACGTAGCGCTCCCCGATCGTGACGAACAGCATGCCGTCGGGCGCGAAAACGAGCCGCGACCCGAAGTGATACGAGCCCTGCAGCGGGTCCGGCTCGCGGAAGATCACCTGCAGATCGGAAAGGCCCGTGTCGCCGAGGCGCGCGCTGGCGACGGCGAGCCGCGCTGCGCCGCCGGGCGCAGGCTCGGCATACGAGAAATAGACGGTCGCATCGGCCGCGAACGTCGGGCTGAGTGCGACGTCGAGCAACCCGCCTTCGGCGACCGCGTGCACCTGCGGCACGCCGGCGAGCGGCGCCGATACCGAGCCGTCGGGCGTCACCAGCCGCAGTCGGCCCGGCCGTTCGCTGACCAGCAGCCGCCCGTCGGGCAGCACTGCAGCGCCCCACGGGCGCTGCAGTCCGCTCGCGACCACCTCCACGCGCAGCGATGCGGGATCCGGCGCCGCGGCCGGAGCCGGTACGGCAGCCCCGGGCGGCGCAGCGTTCGCATCCGGGGGCGCGGCGGCGGGCGGATCCGCCGC
>DATLGW010000903.1:0-1785 GCA_035540315.1 Burkholderiaceae bacterium
GGGTCGCCGCGATGGCTGAGCCGCTGATTCCCGCACCCATGCTGCGCACGCGCGGCCTCACCGTGCGTTTCGGCGGCGTAACCGCGGTCGACGCCGTCGACGTCGAGATCGCTCCGGGCGAGCTGCGTTGCCTGATCGGGCCGAACGGCGCCGGCAAGAGCACCTTCTTCAAAGCCGTCACCGGACAGATCCGGCCGTCGGCGGGGACGGTGGAGATTGCCGGAAAGTCGACGGTCGGGCTCGAGCGCCACGAGATCGCGCGGCTGCGGGTCGGCATCAAGACGCAGGTCCCCAGCGTCTTCGACGGTCTGTCGGTGGCGCAGGGACTGCGGATTGCCGCCCGGCGCGCACACGCGGGCGCCGATGTCGAGGCGAGCGTCGACGCGCTCCTCGATCGGCTGCGACTGAAGGCGGTCGCTCGGCGGTCCGTTGCGGAGCTGTCGCACGGCCAGCGCCAGTGGGTCGAGCTCGGCATGGTGCTCGCGACCGACCCGGCGCTGATGCTGCTCGACGAGCCGGTCGCCGGCATGAGCGACGAGGAGACTGCGCGGACGGCCGAACTGGTGAAGGCGATGGCCGGCGAGCGCGCGATGCTGGTCGTCGAGCACGATATGCGATTCGTGCGCGACATCGCCTCGCGCGTGACGGTGTTGCATCGCGGAGCGGTACTTCGCGAAGGCACGGTGGCCGAGGTGCTCGCCGACGAGACGGTGCGGGACGTCTACCTCGGCCGCGAGAAGTCGCATGCTTGAGCTCCAGGGCGTACGCGCCGGTTACGGGCGGATCAATATTCTGGACGACGTCACGCTCAAGGTCCGTGACGGCGAGCGCCTCGGGGTGCTTGGCCACAATGGCATGGGCAAGACGACGCTGCTGCGCGCGATCATCGGCGAGATCCCGCTCGGCGCCGGAGAGCTGCGCTGGCAGGGAGAGTCGATCGCATCGCTGCCGACGCACCGGCGCGCGCGGCTCGGTCTGGGATACGTGCCGCAGGGGCGCCAGATCTTTCCTGCGCTGACAGTGCTCGAGAACCTTCGGTTCGCGGCAGCCGGCGCCGACGCCGGCACGGTCGATGCGGTGATCGAGGACTTCCCGCGACTGCGGCCGCTCCTGGACCGCCAGGGAGGACTGCTGAGCGGCGGCGAGCAGCAGATCCTCGCACTCGCGCGCTGCCTGTGCGGACGCCCGCGAGTCATGCTGCTCGACGAGCCGACCGAGGGTATTCAGCCGTCGATCATCGACGAGATCGCCGGGGTGCTCGAGGGGCTGCGGCGCCGCGGCGGGCTCACGGTCGTGCTCGTCGAGCAGAACCTGGACTTCCTGCGAGCGCTGTCTGACCGCATCATCCTGCTGGAGAAGGGACGAATCACCCGCAGCGCGAGCCTGTCCGACGCATCTGCAGTGGAATCGCTGATCGAGGCAGCGGGCTTCGCCGAACACGACTGAGGAGAAATAGCCGATGGCATTCGAGCTTCCGAGCAAGGAGATGCTGCGCCGCATGGGCGCGGATCTCGGGATGGACATCACCGACGAGTACGCTGCGGAGTTCCTCGCGTTCGCGCAGAACTTCGTGCCGGATTTTCGCGTCGTGGAGCGGCTGGCCGACGAAGCGCTGCCGGTCAAGTACCCCAGGACGCCAGGCTACCGGCCCGAGCCGAAGGACAACCGCCACGGCGCATGGTTCGTGCGCACGACGATCAAGGGCGCTGCGTCTGGAAAGCTGCACGGGCGCAGGCTAGCGATCAAGGACAACGTTTCGATCGCCAGCGTCCCGATGATGAACGG
>DATLGW010000904.1:0-4346 GCA_035540315.1 Burkholderiaceae bacterium
GGTGGTACACCGAGTTGCCGTGCGTGCGCGCGTACGTCAGCAGTTGCGCGTCGTCGCGGCACGCATCCCCCGGCGCCAGCTCGTCGGCGGCGTACGGCGCCAGCGCCGGCTGGCGCACGACATCGCGCATCAGCCGCAACCCGGCGACGATCGTCGCGCGGTCCTGCGCTGCCTGCAGGTGGTTGAACACGATCCGGGGTGCCTCGCCGATGTCGGCGCTGACCGCCCGCACCGATCCCACGCTGGCCGGACGCAGCACGACCGCATTGATCGTGAACCCCGGAAACGGATGCAGCACGACCCCGCCTGCGTCGCGGCGCGCCACGCTGTAGGTCCAGAAAGTCGCCTGCAGGTCGGGCCGCTCGTGCTGCGGCGCCGACCGGAAGAAGCCGCCGGCATAGGTTCCGGCCGCCAGCGGACCGCTGCGCCACAGCGCGAACTGCGCCGCCATCGCCGCGCGGCGCCAGACGCTTCGCATCGCGTCGTTGTGCGTGACCGCGCATCGGCAGCGAACGACCAGGCTGGCCCGGAAATGGTTCGCCAGCGACTCGCCGACCCCCGGCGCGTCGAAGACCACCGGCACGCCGAGCCGCTGCAGCAGCGGCGCCGGGCCGACGCCGGACACCTGCAGCAGTTGCGGCGAATTGAACGCGCCGGCGGCAACGACGATCTCGCGCGCCGCGCGCGCGACCCGCAGCGCGCCGCGTTGCCGATACTCGACTGCGCGCGCATCGCCGCGCTCGAAGACGATCCGCGTCGCCAGCGCGCCGGTCGCCACCGTCAGGTTGCGCCGGCGGCGCGCGGGCGCCAGATACGCGGTCGCGGTGCTGCAGCGCCAGCCGCGCCGCACGTTCAGCGCGTAATAGCCGGCGCCTTGCTGGGTCGGACCGTTGAAGTCGTCGCTGCGCCCGTGGCCGGCTTGCTCGGCCGCGGCAACGAACGCATCGGCGAGTTCGTGCCGCGGCGGATCCGACACCCACAGCGGCCCGCCGGTGCCGTGGAAGCGATCCGCGCCGCGCAGATGATGCTCCGAGCGCCGGAACCACGGCAGCACGTCATCCCAGCCCCAGCCGTCGTTGCCGCGGGCGGCCCAGCCGTCGTAGTCCTGCGGCTGGCCCCGGACGTAGAGCATCCCGTTGATCGATCCGGTGCCGCCGATCAGGCGTCCGCAGGGCTGATCGAGACGGCGGCCGTCCAGCTCGGGCTCCGGCCCGGCGACATAGCGCCAATTCAGCCGCGGATTGCCGAACAAGCGCGCGTAGCCGACCGGAAGCCGGGTCCAGAAGCTGCGGTTCTCCGGCCCCGCCTCGAGCAGCAGCACCGAGTGCCGACCCGATTCCGACAACCGGGACGCGAGCACGCAGCCGGCGGTTCCGGCGCCCACCACGATGAAATCGAACTCGTCGGACCGCATGATTGCGACTCCTGCTCGGGCGGCGCCGCGCCGCTCGCGGCGCGCGAGCGCGGGCGTTATGATGCCGCAGCCGGATCCAACGCCGGCGCTCGACAAGGAGCAGATCCAGATGCGGTGCTCGAGGAGACGGTTTCTGGCGGCGGCGCTGCTGGCGGCAGGCGCGCCCGCATGGGCGCAGGAGCGATATCCGGCGCGGCCGGTGCGCTTCGTCGTGCCGTATCCGCCGGGCGGCGCATCCGACGTCACCGCGCGAATCCTGGCCGACAAGCTGACCGAGGCGTGGGGCCAGCAGGTGATCGTCGACAACCGGCCCGGCGCGAACGGCATCGTCGCGCTCGAGGTTTTCGTCAAGCAGCCCCCCGACGGCCACACGCTGCTGATCGCGAACCTGGGACCGAACGCGATCAATCCCGCGGTGTATCCGAAGCTCCCGTACGATCCGATCCGGGATTTCGCACCGGTGACGCTGCTGACCGAAGTCCCGCAGGTGCTGGTCGCCTATCCGGGGCTGGAAGCGAAGACGCTGCCCGAACTGCTGGCGCTGGCGAAGGCAAAGCCGGGCGGAATCGTCTACGGCACCGGCGGCAACGGGTCGGCGAACCACCTGGCGATCGAGCTGATGGCGTCGATCGCCGGCATCTCGATGACCTCGGTCGCGTACCGCGGCGACGCGCAGGCGATGACCGACACGATGTCGGGACAGATCGCGCTGACGATGCCGACGGTGGTCGCGGCGATGCCGCATGTCAAGTCCGGCAAGCTCAGGCCGCTCGCGGTCAGCACGCGCCGGCGCGTCGAGTCGCTGCCGGAGGTGCCGACGATGGACGAATCGGGGGTGCCGGGATTCGAATCGGCGTCGTGGGGCGGCGTGATGGCGCCCGCCGGTACGCAGCGCACGATCGTCGACACGGTGCACTCGCAGCTGGCGCGGATCCTGCAACTGCCCGACGTCCGGCAAAAGCTCGGCGGACTGGGGGGCCACGATCATCGGCACCGGGCCCAGCGAGTTCGCATCGTTCCTGCAGGCGGAAATCCGCAAGTGGGATGCAGTCGCGAAAAAAGCGAACATCCGGATCGAATGACGCAGCGCCCGATCGCCGCTGAAGCGACGCAGTCCCTGCCGTCGCTGTCGCAGCTGCAGGCAGCGCGCGCGGTCGTGTTGGCCGCGATGCCGCCGACGCCGCAGTATGCCTGGCCGCTGCTGGCGCGCCGGCTCGGCGCCGAGGTCTGGCTCAAGCACGAGAACCACACGCCGGTGGGGGCATTCAAGCTGCGCGGCGGGCTCGCGTACCTGTCGCGGATCGCGGGCGACCGGCAGGGCCTGATCGCCGCGACGCGCGGCAATCACGGCCAGTCGATCGCATACGCGGCCGCGCGGCATCGGCTGCCGGTCATGATCGTCGTGCCCCACGGCAACAGCCGCGAGAAGAACGCGGCCATGCGCGCGCTCGGCGCGCAGCTGGTCGAGCACGGCGAGGATTTCCAGGCCAGCCTCGAGTTCGCGCAGCGGCTCGCCGGCGAGCGCGGGCTGCGGATGGTGCCGTCGTTCGACCCGATGCTGGTCTGCGGCGTCGCCAGCTGCTGGCTCGAGCTGTTCGAGGCGGTTCCCGACCTGGACCTGGTGTTCGTGCCGATCGGCCTGGGCTCCGGCGCGTGCGCGGCCGCCGCCGCACGCACGGCGCTGGGCCGGCGAATGCGGCTGATCGGCGTGGTGTCCGACGCGGCGCCGACGTATGCGCTGTCGTTGCAGGCCGGGCATCCGGTGCCTGCGCCGGTGACGACCGAACTGGCCGACGGACTCGCCTGCCGCGTGCCGAATGCCGACGCGCTGCGGATCCTGCAGCGCGAGCTCGACGGGGTGGTGCAGGTCAGCGATGCCGAGATCGCGCAAGCGATGAAGATCCTGTATGTCGATACGCACAATGTCGCCGAAGGTGCCGGCGCCGCATCGCTGGCGGCAGCGCTGCGGATGCGGCGCGAGCAGCCCGGCGCGTTCGACGGACGACGGATCGGATTGACGCTGACCGGCGGCAACGTCGATCACGAGCGCTTCGCGCGGGTTCTGCTCGAGACCGCGATCGACTGACGCGCGGGTTCCGGTCAGACCAGCACTCGGGTGCCCAGTTCGACGACGCGGTTCGGCGGCAATCGCAGATAGCCGGCAACCGACGGACTGTTCTGCAGCATCCAGCCGAACAGCGTGCGCCGCCAGCCGAACGCGCCGCGACGCGTCACCGACACCAGCACCGGCTTGGACGTGAAGAACGACGTCTGCTCGACGTCGAGCTCCAGCCCCTTGCGGCGCGCCAGCAGCAGCACCTGCCGGATGTCGGGATCCTCGCGAAACCCGAAATGCACGGTCAGCCGCACGATCCCGTCGGTTCTTCGCTGCAGCTCGACGCGCTCGTCGGGCAACACCCGCGGCACGTCGTCGAACGACACCGTCATGAACACCGTCTTCTCGTGCATCACCTTGTTGTGCTTCAGGTTGTGCAGGAAGCTCGTCGGATAGCCGCCGGGCGACGAACTCAGGAAGACTGCCGCGCCCGGCACGCGCGCGACGGCGGCCAGGTCCAGGCTCATCCCGTCATCGGCCGTGCGCGGCAACAGCTCCTTCTTGGCCCGCAGTACGGCCACTCCGCGCCGCCACGTCGACATCACCGCGAATGCGGCCGCTGCGATGACGATCGCGACCCAGCCGCCGTCGGCGATCTTGGCCAGGTTCGCGACCAGGAACGCGATCTCGAGCAGCGCGAACACGGCCAGCAACGGCAACAGCCACTGCAGCCGGGAGCCGCGCTGCCCGATCAGCGCGATCGCCAGCAGCATCGTTCCGATCAGCAGCACGGCCGAGACCGCGACGCCATACGCGCCGGCGAGGTTTGCGGAGCTGCGGAAAGCGAGCACCAGCAGCACGACTGCCACCAGCAGT
>DATLGW010000905.1:0-1515 GCA_035540315.1 Burkholderiaceae bacterium
ATCCGCAACTGACCGGCGTACGCGAACACCGCGCGCTGCGCCAGGTCGAAACGCTCGAGCACCACGCAGCGGTGACCGGGGTCGATCCGCTCGGCGGCAGCGAGCGCGACGTCGCGGTAGGTCTTGCGGTGGTTGACCGCCGGCAGCCACAGCGTCGACAGCAGGAACCACGCGAGCACCATGCCGCCGCTGGACAGCGCCATCGAGCGCCAGATCATTCGCGGCTGGCGCGACACGCGCCAGGCGACCAGCGCCAGCCACGCCAGCGTCGCCGCCACCCCCAGCGCCAGCGTCATCAGGTCGAGCGACGGCTCGAAGCCCGCTGCCGAGCGACTGATCCGGTACGCCATCCGCGGCGGCCATCCGGTCAGGAATGCGATCCAATACGCCCACAGCACCAGCCCGATCAACGAGAACGTCATCACCGCGAACCAGTCGATCAGACTGACGATCCCGCGCCGGATCGTCGGCAGCCCCATGGCCGCGAGCACGGCCAGCGGCACCGTCAACGGCAGCATATGCGCTTCGTGATCGGCGAGCGCGACCAGCGCGACCAGCGTCATCGCGGCCACCAGGAAGCCCGGCAGCGCGAGCGCCGGGTCGAGCAGCCGCGTGCGCCAGCGCCAGACGGCCCAGACAGCAATCGGCCATGCGGGCCAGAAGAACCAGGCGACATCGCGGCCGTAATTCGCGAGCACTGCGGTCGTCGGTCCTCGAACCATCGACGCGTTCCATTCGAGCCACGCATGCAGGTGGTCCTGCGCGCTGGGCGCCGACAGCGTCAGCCACAGCGGCCACGCGGCCGAGGACAGCAGCGCGATCACCAGCAGCCGCAGCACGAACGGGCGGCGCACCAGCCGGTACGGATGCACGAACATCGACAGCGACAGCACCGCGGCCGACATCGCCGCGGCCAACGGAATTCCCTGCGACAGCGTGGTCAGTCCGATCGCGAGTCCCGCCAGCGTCGCGCCGCGGGCAGGGCGCTCCAGCGCGACCGCGCATCCGTACAGCAGCAGCGCGACCCAGGCAGCCTGCGCCGACATCACCGTGGTCTCGTGCACCCGGGCCAGCAGCCCGAACGTCGCCAGCAGCACCAGCACTGCCGAGTCGGCGATCGCCCGCGCGAAGTCGATCCGGGACGCGCCGGCGCCGAACGGGTCGTCGGGCTGCGCCTCGGGGCGGCGTGCCAGCAGATAGGTCGCGTACCAGGTCCATACCAGCATCAGCCCGAGCCAGGCCATCGCGGTCGCGCGCACCGCGGTGTCGGGCGCCAGCACCGGATCGAGCAGACGGATCGCGGCCGCGGCCAGCCAGAACGGTGCCGGCCCGACGTCGACGACCGGCAGCCCGAACACATGCGGCACCTGCCAGCCGACCGAACCCGGCACCGGTCCGCTCGCCAGCCCGGCGAACGAGTAGGCAATGCCGAATCCGGCGGCATCGTCGTGGCGCCACGGATCGCGGCCGACCAGGCCCGGCACGATGTACAGCGCGCAAAGCAGCACCAGCAGC
>DATLGW010000906.1:0-2202 GCA_035540315.1 Burkholderiaceae bacterium
CGCTTACATGCTGCCGCTTGCGCTGTCGAGCGCGACCAGCGTGCTGACCGCGCAGGCGATCGGCGCCGGCGACTGGAGCCGCGCGCGGCGCACCGCGTGGTTCGGCTTCGCGCTCGCGCAGTCGTGCGCGCTGGCGCTGGCGGCGTCGTTGTGGCTGGGCCGCGAGCCGCTGGTGCTCGCCTACACCAATCAGCCCGACGTGCGCGAGGTCGCGCTGTCGCTGATCGGGCTGATGGCGATCTTCCACGTGTTCGATGCGACCCAGTGCGCAGCGGCGTTCGCGCTGCGCGCCTATCGCGTCGCGTTCGTGCCGATGGTGATCTATGCGGTCGCGCTGTGGGGGGTCGGGCTCGGCGGCGGCTGGTGGCTCGCTTATTCGCGCGAGCTGGGCGTCGCGGGTTTCTGGGCTGCCGGGGCCGCCGGGCTGCTGATCGCGAGCATCGCGCTGACCGCGCTGCTGGCAGCGGTGTCGCGCCGCCGCTGAGGCTGTGCTATCGTTTTTTCACACGATCACGATGGGGACCACCCCGGAGGAGACCCGATGAAAGCACGCTTCTGGTCGGCGCTCGCGTCGGCCGCCACCACGCTGGCCGCGTTCGCAGCGACATCGATCGCCCCCGGCACCGCCGCCGCGCAGCAACCGGTGCGAGTCGGAATCGTCACGTTCCTGTCCGGACCCGCGGCCGGGCCGTTCGGCGTGCCTGCGCGCAACGCCGCCGAGCTCGTGACCGAGATGCTGAATGCCGGCCGCGTTCCCGCGCCGTATTCGACCAAGGGGTTCGGCGGCAACCCGATCGAGATCACGATCATCGACGAGAACGGCGGCCCGCAGAAGCAGGTCGCCGAGTTCCGCAACCTCGCGCAGCGGGTCGACCTGGTGATCGGCTACATCTCCAGCGGCGATTGCCTGGCGATCGCGCCGGTCGCCGAGGAGCTGAAGAAGCTGACCGTGCTGTTCGACTGCGGCACGCCGAGGATCTTCGAGGACGCGTCGTACAAGTACGTGTTCCGCACCGGACCGACCGGCACGATGGACAACGTCGCCGCCGCGCTGTACGTGACCGAGAAGTTCCCGAACCTGAAGTCGATCGCCGGCATCAACCAGAACTACGCGTGGGGACAGGACGCGTGGGCCGACTTCGAGGGCGCGATGAAGGTGCTCAAGCCCGGGATCGAGGTCAAGACGTCGCTGATGACCAAGCTGTTCGCGGGACAGTACGGTTCGGAGATCTCGACGCTGCTGTCGAGCGGCGCCGACCTGATCCACTCCAGCTACTGGGGCGGCGACCTCGAGGGGCTGATCCTGCAGGGCGCGCCGCGCGGGCTGTTCCAGAAGCACGTGGTGACGCTGGTCGCCGGCGAGCCGGCGATCAACCGCCTCGGCGCCCGGATCCCGGACGGCACGATCATCGGCGGGCGCGGCCCGTTCGGCCCGTTCGCGCCCGACACCGAGCTGGCGCGCTGGCTGAACCGCGAGTTCCAGGACCGCTACAACGTGCCGCCGAACTACGCGTCGTTCAAGATGACGCAGGCGATCCTCGGCGTGAAGGCGGCGTACGAGAAAGCGCAGCAGGCCGGCGCGCAGACGCCGAACCAGGAGCAGATCATCGCCGTGTTCGAGAACCTGACGTTCGAGGGGCCCGGCGGCACCGTGCGGATGGCGCTGGGCAAGGGTCACCAGGCGGTGATGGACAACGCGATCGGCACCACCAAGGTCGTCGACGGCCAGCTGCGCGTCGTCGACATCAAGCGTTATCCGGCCGAGCGGCTGAACCCGCCGGACGGGATGAAGAGCGAGGCGTGGATCAAGGCCGGCATGAAGGCCGGAATGAAATAACGCGGCAGCGCGGGCCGGCGCCGCAGCGAGCCGGCGCCGATCGCCCGCGCGCCCGACCAACCGCTGCAGCTGCGATATGAACGTGACGACTGCGCTTGCCGTCGCCTTCGACGGCATCGTCTATTCGTCGTGGCTGTTCATGATGGCGGTCGGGCTGACGCTGATCTACGGCGTGATGAAGATCCTGAACATCGCGCACGGCAGCGTCTACGCGCTCGGAGCGTACTCGGCCGCATCGCTGGCCGGCGCGTGGATCGCCGGCGGCTGGCCGCCGGCGGGCAGCTACGCGATGCTGGCGATCGCGGCGATCGCGGTCGGGGTGGTCGTCGGTCCGCTGCTCGAGCGCGGGCTGCTGCGCCGGATGT
>DATLGW010000907.1:0-7176 GCA_035540315.1 Burkholderiaceae bacterium
CGGTGTCGCGGCGTCAGCGGAATACCGCGGAGCTGATTCGCGTGGCCCCATGCGCCGTCGAGGACGACGGTGTCCTTGTGGCAGATCGCGATCGCGCAGCCCGGCTGGCGCGTCGCGCGCAGCTGGAACTCGATCCAGCGCGGGATGTACTCGAGGGCGGGAGCGAGCCAGCGCGGCTGCGGCATTGCGGCAGCGTCAGTTACGAGTGGCGCCGCGGCCCGGCGGTCTCGCGGATGCCGTCACGGCGGATTCTTCGGCCGCTTCGCGGCAATCCTGCAATCGCATCCATCACGGCGTCTTCCGTCAACCGAGCCACCGCATGATCCGCGGCGGCCAGGTGATCGTCCGCAGCGGAATGGGATGGTCCGGCGCAGCGCGAAGCGCGCGAGAAAGCGCTTCCTCGACCACGGCGCGAAGCGTCGTCCCGCGTTCGAGCGCTGCCTGCTTCGCCCTGCGCAGCAAGTCGTCGTCGATCTCGAGCGTTGTCTTCATGGCCATAGATATGGGACTACGGCCATCCTACCCTATCAACCGACCGCGACGCCTTCCCGCCCGCCGCCGCCACTGCTCAGGCGACCCGCTTCTCCCGCAGTCGTTGCCGCCACACGTGCGCGAGTTCCGCGCGCACTGCGGTCGCGAGCACCCCGTGCGCCGCGGCAGCGCGGGGATCGTCGACGATGCAGTCGAAGACGCGCGACGGCGGCAGCTCCGGCAGCACTTCGCCGAGGAAGCGGCCGAGCTGCTCGAACATGAATTCCACGAACTCGTTGACGAAGATCAGCGCGAATTCCCCGTCGACCAGCCGTTCGCGCTCCGGCACCCACAGCAGCTCGTACGGATTCGCATCGGGCAGCCCCTGCGGCGTCGGGCCGAACTTCGGTATGTACGTCAGCTGGCGCCAGCGCGGATACGCGCCGTCGAACCGCATCTGCAGCGTCTGGTCGGTCGCCACCAGCATGAACAGGCTCAGCAGGAATTGCGGCCGATCCGTCATCGGAACTCCCGTCAGATCCGCCTCCGCATTCGCCCAGTTCAGGCTGCCGAAGAACAGCAGCCGGTCCTCGTGCGCCTGCGCGGCGTGCGGCCGGTTGCGCAGCAGCGCGCAAACCTCGGCGTCGTCGGCCGGCCGCAGGTTCAGCCGCTGGATCTGAAGCGGAAACCGTCGGTGGAAGTAGTGCTGCATCATGCTCCTCGCGCTGGCAGTCAAGAAAAGCGAATGCCGGGCGTGGGACCCGGTCGGGCGCCAGCTTCACGTGCCGGCGGCGCGGCCGCAGCAAGCGGGCGACGAACTGCATCCAGGGCAGACGAAATGCAGCCGGCCGGACAACCTGCTACGGTATGCGCCAGAACGACCGACGGAGGCGAGATGGGAAGCACGCAGCACGACAAGGCCGAGCGCCTGCGCAGATTGCACGCGGGGCCGCGGGCGTTCGTGATCGCGAACGCGTGGGACGGCGGCTCGGCGCGCGCGCTCGCCGCGCTCGGCTTCGAAGCGATCGCGACCTCGAGCGGCGCTTGCGCCAGCACGCTCGGCCGTCGTGACGGCAGGGTCAGCCGCGACGAGGCGCTCGCGCATGCGCGCGTGATCGTGCAGGCGTGCGACCTGCCGGTCTCGGCCGATCTGGAGAAGGGATTCGGCGATACGCCGGCCGATGCGGCCGAGACGATCCGGCGTGCTGCCGAGGTCGGACTCGTGGGTGGATCGATCGAGGACGCGACTGGCGATCCGCGCCGGCCGCTGTACGACATCGGCTTGGCAACCGAACGCGTCGCTGCAGCGGTCGAAGCCGCTCGGGCGCTGCCATTCGCTTTCGCGCTGACTGCGCGTGCCGAGAATTACCTGCGCGGCAACCCGGACCTGGACGACACGATCCGGCGGCTGCAGTCGTTCGAGCAGGCGGGCGCCGACGTGTTGTTCGCCCCGGGATTGCCGGACCTCGAATCGGTGCGCACGGTGTGCGCGGCGCTGTCGAAGCCGTTCAATTTCATGGTCGGCATCAAGGGGCGTTCGTTCAGCGTCGCCGAGCTCGAAGCCGCCGGCGTGCGGCGCATCAGCCTGGCGACGTCGCTGCACCGGGCGGCGATGACCGGGCTGCTCGACGCGGCGAAGGAGGTCCGCGAGCGCGGAACGTTCGGGTACCTGGACCGCTCGATCGGTTCGGGCGACTGGTACCGCTTCCTTCCGGAATAGGCGCGCAGCGCGACGCAAATCCGCCGCAGCCGGCGCGTTGCGATCGCCGTCAGATCTCGCCGCGCCCGATCTGCGCGACGATCTCGAACGACCGCAGCCGCGCCGCCTGATCGTAGATCGCGCCGGTGACCATCAGCTCGTCGGCGCGCGTGCGATCGATGAACCGCTCGAGCTCCCATGCGACGGTCTGCGGCGAGCCGACGAACGCGTACGTCAGCATCCGCTGCGCCTGCGCCTTTTCCTGCGGCGACCAGTAGGTTTCGATGTCGTCGATCGGCGGCGACAGCAGCCCGCGCCGATTGCGGATCATGTCGGTGAAACGCTGCTGCAGCGAAGTGAACAGCCGTCTGGCCTCGGCATCGGTGTCGGCAGCGATCACGTTCACGCACGGCATCGCGTACGGGCGATCGAGCTGCTCGGACGGGCGGAACCGCTCGCGGTAGACGCGCAGCGCATCGTCCAGCGCATCGGGCGCGAAGTGCGACGCGAATGCGTACGGCAACCCGAAGTGGGCGGCCACCTGCGCGCCGTACAGGCTCGAGCCGAGGATCCACAGCGGGATCTTCAATCCGGCGCCGGGCACCGCGCGGATTTTCTGGCCCGGCTGCACCGGTCCGAAGAATGCCTGCAGCTCCTGGATGTCCTGCGGGAAGTGCTCGGCCGCGCTCGGGTCGCGCCGCATCGCGAGCATCGTCAGCTGATCGGTCCCAGGCGCGCGGCCCAGCCCCAGATCGATCCGGCCCGGGTACAGCGACTCGAGCGTACCGAACTGCTCGGCGATCACCAGCGGCGAGTGGTTCGGCAGCATGATGCCGCCCGAGCCGACGCGGATCTGCCGCGTGCCGCCGGCAATGTAGCCGATCACCACCGATGTCGCCGCGCTGGCGATTCCGGTCATGTTGTGATGCTCGGCGATCCAGTAGCGCCGGTACCCGCAGCGCTCGGCATGCCGCGCCAGCTCGAGCGAATGGCGCAGCGCCTCGGCCGGCGTGTCGCCGAGCCGCACCGGAACCAGGTCGAGGATGGACAGCGGGATCATGTGGATGCGCGAGCCGCGGAATCTCGGACTGTAATATAGGCCCGCACCCATGCGCACGGAGACCCCGATGATCGTCGAAGAACGGATCTACACCACGCTGCCCGGCAGGGCCCCCGAATACGTGAAGATGTATCAGGAAGAGGGGCTGGCGATCCAGCGGCCGATCCTCGGCAATCTGGTCGGGTATTTCACGACCGACATCGGCGAGCTGAACCTCGTGATCCACATGTGGGCGTACGAGAGCATGGCCGATCGTGCCGAACGGCGCGCGCGGCTGTTGTCGGATCCGCGCTGGAAAGCGTACATCCCGAAAGTGCAGCCGCTGCTGCTCAAGCAGGAGAGCCGGATCCTGGTGCCGGCGTCGTTCTCGCCATGGGCGAACGGTCCGGCGTATTGAGCGCGCCGCGATGACCGCGGGCGCTTCGCCGTCGTCGGCTGCGCCGCCGCCGACGATCGCGCTGACGAACCCGATCGATCCGGGCGTCCAGCGCCGGCTGGCGGAGCGGTTGCGGGTCGTCTGCGCGCCGGACCCGCGGCCCGAGACGCTGCACGCGCTGGTCGCAGACGCCGACGTGCTGATCGTTCGCACGCTGCTGCCGCCGGACATCTTCGAGCGGCCGAACCGGCTGCGCGGCGTCGTGCGCCACGGCGTCGGCGTCGACCTGATTCCGATGGACTCGGCGATCCGGCATTCGCTTCCGGTCGCGAACCTGCCCGGGTCGAATTCGGATGCAGTCGCGGAATATGCGGTGGCGGGCATGTTGCTGATGGCGCGGCAGATGCACCGGATCGATCGCGATCTTCGAGATGCAGGTTGGGCTGCGAGCCGGATCCATTCCGACGGCGCGACCGAATTGACGGGCGCGACGCTCGGCATCGTCGGGCTCGGCAACATCGGACGACGGATCGCCGAGATCTGCTCGAGCGCATTCCGGATGCGGGTGCTGTCGACGCCGCCGCGAAGCCGGCCGCTGCCGCCGCAGGTGCACGGCGTGGCGCTCGCCGATCTGCTGCAGGAAAGCGACTACGTCGTCCTCAGCTGTCCGCTGACCGATGAGACGCGCGGATTGCTCGACGCGGCCAGGATCGCGCTGATGAAGCCGACCGCGGCGCTGGTCAACGTTGCGCGCGGACAGGTCGTCGACGAGCCGGCGCTGATCGATGCGCTGCGCTCGCGGCGAATCCGCGGCGCGGTGCTCGACGTGTTCGACCGGCAACCGCTCGAGCCGGGACATCCGCTGCTGGCGCTGGACAATGTCGTGCTGACGCCGCACCTGGCGGGGATCACGGCCGACAGCCTGACGCGCATGAGCGAAGGCGCGGTCGACGCCGCGATGCGCCTGCTCGCGTTCGAGCGGCCGCAGCACCTGGTCAACCCGCAGGTTTGGGACGCGCATCTGCGGCGGCGCGCGCCGTCCGCAAGCGCTTCGTCGGGCGCGGCGGCCGGTTCGGCCTGATCGTTTCGGGGGCCTCGCGAAGCAGCGACGCGCATACGGCGGTATGCTTGGCAGTTCCAAGAATCCACCACGGTTGCTGACCTTATGAATGATTCGGCTATCGATATGCTGCGACGTGCAAACGTTTCGCTGCGGCTGCGGCGCGGCCTGCTTGCGCTGGCGGCGGCTGCGCTGCTGCCGGGCGCTGCGGTCGCGCAAGCGCAGGAGTTTCCGGGCAACCGCCCGATCACGATCGTGATGACGTTCCCCGCCGGCTCGGGCGTCGACGTCGTCGGACGCATCATCCAGGAGCCGCTCGCGAAGGTGCTGGGCACGCAGATCCTGATCGACTATCGGCCGGGCGCCGCGGGCAACATCGCGCTCGAGTACGTGTCGCGCGCGAAGCCGGACGGGCACACGCTGCTGTTCGGCACGTCGGCCACGCACGGCGTGAACCCGGCGCTGTATCGCAAGCTGCCGTTCGACGTCGAGGCCGATTTCACGCCGATTGCGCCGATCAACGACGTGTCGAACGTGCTGACGATCAACCCGGCCGTGATCAACGTGAACACGGTCGAGGAATTCATCAAGGAAGTCCGGGCGAATCCCGGCAAGTACAACTTCGCATCGACCGGCAACGGCACCGGAACGCATCTTGCGTTCGCCGAGTTCAACAAACGCGCCGGCCTCGACATGGTGCACGTGCCGTACAAGGGCGGACCCGACGCGATGCAGGGCGTGCTGCAGGGCCAGGTCTGCTGCATCATGAACCAGGTCCAGACGGTGATCGGCCAGTGGCGCGCCGGCAAGGTTAGGCTGCTGGGCGTGACGACGCCCACGCGGGTGTCGACCGTTCCGGACGTGCCGACCATTGCGGAGTCCGGCCTGCCCGGGTTCGAGAGCTACATCTGGTTCGGCCTGTGGGGCCCGCGCGGCATGGATCCGAAGATCGTCGACACGATCAATTCCGCGGTGCGCCAGGTGCTGCAGATGCCGGAGGTCGCGAACAAGATCACCGGGATGGGCAACGCGCTGCGGATCGAGACGCCGGAGCAGTTCCGCAAGACGGTGCGCGAGAACCGCGAGCGCTGGGCGCGCGTGGTCAAGGACGTGGGCGTGACGATCGATTGATCGATTTGCGTTTCAAACGCGCCCGCTGCGCGGGCGCGCGCTTCAGTACCTGCCGAAGATCAGGTTCGGCAGGAACAGCACGACCTCCGGCAGCAGGACCAGTGCCAGCATCACGATCGTGACCGCCGCCATGAACGGCAGCGATTCGCGCGTATAGTCGGCCACCTGCGTGCGAATGATCGAGCACACCGCGTACATCGCCGCACCCACCGGCGGGGTGAAATTGCCGATCGTCGCCGCGATGATGAACACCAGCCCGAAATGGACCGGATCGACGCCCAGATCGCGGACCAGCGGCAGGAAGATCGGCGTCATCATGATGATCAGCACCGAGCCGTCGATGAAGCAGCCGGCGAGCAGCGTCAGCATCAGCACCAGCGCCAGCACCAGCGTCGGCTGGTCGGTCAGCCCGAGAATCGCATTCGACACGAGTTCGGGCACGCGCTCGAGCACGATGCCGTACGCAAAGATGCCGGACATCGCGATCAGGAACATCACCGCCCCGACGTCGACGAGGCTGCCGGCGAGCGCATCGCCGAACGCCGCGCGCCGCAGCTTGCGGTAGGCGAATGCGCCGACGGCAACCGCGTAGACGACGGCGAACGCGCCGATCTCCGACGGCGTGAAGACGCCGAACCGCAGCCCCACCAGCAGGAACACCGGAAACAGCAGCGCCCAGATGCCGCCCCACAGCGCAGCGCCGATCTCGCGCGCCGGCATGCGCTGCGTGCGCTCCGGCGCATAGCCGCGCCGGCGCGCGGTGATCGATATCGTGATCGCCAGCGCGAGCCACAGCAGCAGCGCCGGGATGATTCCCGCCGCGAACAGCCGGCCGATCGACACCTGGCCTACCGTGCCGTACAGGATGAAGCCGATTCCCGGCGGAATGATCGGCGTCAGCAGCGAACCGAACGACAGCACGCCGGCGGCATAGCCTTGCGAGAAACCGCGCTTGAGCATCTCGAAGCCGAGCACGCGCGACTGCATCGCGGCATCGGCGATGCACGAGCCCGACACGCCGCCCATCAGCGCGGCCATCGCGACCGACACCTGGGCCAGCCCGCCGCGCAGCCGTCCTGCAATGACGGTCGCCAGCCGCAGCAGGTTCTCGGTGATGCCGGACTTGTTCATCAGGTTGCCCGCGAGGATGAACAGCGGGATCGCGAGCAGCGCGAAGTTCTGGGTCTGCGAGATCGTCAGCTGGATCGGGATCGTCGACGGCAGCTCCGGGTGCTGCAAGAAGAACAGCGCGCCGGATATTCCGATCGCGAATGCGACCGGCATGCCGATCAACAGGAACACGACGAAGGCGATCGTGACGATCAGCATCCGGCAATCACGTTCGCGGCGCGCGGATCTTCAGGAACGTCGTGATCAGC
>DATLGW010000908.1:0-5036 GCA_035540315.1 Burkholderiaceae bacterium
ATCTTGCGCAGCTCGGCCAGCACGTTGCGGATGTGCTCGGTCGCCGCCAGGAAGAACACCTCGTCGCCGGGCTCGATCAGCGTGTTGCCGTCGGGATAGATCGCGCGGTCCTGCCGGTAGATCGCGACGATGCGGCTGTCGACGTTCGGGATGTGGCTGCGGATCTCGCGGATCGGCCGCTGCACCAGCGGCCCTCCGGCATAGGCGCGAACGGCGATCAGGCTGACCCGCCCGTCGGCGAACTCGAGCGCCTGCAGCGCCTCCGGGAACTCGACCAGCTTGACGATGTAGTCGGTGACGGTCTTCTCGGGCAGGATCAGGTGGTCTACGTAGAAACCGCCGGCGCCGACCAGCTCCGGATGGTCGTGCAGCTCGGCCGAACGGATCCGCGCGATCCGGGTCGGCACGTTGTACAGCCGGGCGGCGAGCTGGCATGCGACCAGGTTGATCTCGTCGCTCTGCGTGACCGCGATCAGCATGTCGGCGTCCTGGGCGCCGGCAGCGGCGAGCACCGACGGCTGCGAGCCGCTGCCGAGGACCGTGCGCAGGTCGAAGCGCTCGTCCAGCTCGGCCAGCCGATCGGAGTCGATGTCGACGACGGTGATGTCGTTGCGCTCGGAAACCAGGCTTTCGGCGACGGAGGCGCCGACGCGGCCGGCGCCCAGGATGATGATCTTCATCGGTTCGGATGCCGTCGATGATGCGGCCGCGCGGGCCGGTTCGGCATCGTCGCACGCGGGCGCCGGCGCGATGCCGGCACCCGCTGCCGGTCATTGCGCCGAATGACCGCCGCTCTTGCGGTACGCGCCCTTGGACAAGTCGATGCCGAGTTGCTTGAGCTTGCGATACAGGTGGGTTCGCTCGAGTCCCGTCTTCTCGGCCACGCGGGTCATGCTGCCATGCTCGCGCGACAGATGGTGCTCGAAATACGCGCGCTCGAACGCGTCGCGTGCCTCGCGCAGCGGCAGATCCAGCGGCAGGTCGCGCACTGCGACCACCGCCGACATCGCGCCGGCGCTGGTCGCCGACAGGAATTGCGCGGCCGGCGACGACAGCGGGATCGTCTGGCCGTTGCCCCCGACCGGCAGCATCGTGATGCCGGGCTTGCCGCTGGTGTTGGCCGCGCCGACCTGATACACCTGGGGCGCGACCTTAGGAGGGCCCACGGTGCGACCCCGCGCCAGCCCCTGCTCGACCGCCTTCAGCAGCTTCTGCAGCGCGATCGGCTTCTCCAGGAAATCGAGCGCGCCGATGCGGGTCGCTTCGACCGCCGTGTCGATCGTCGCGTGGCCGGACATCATGATCACCGGCATCGTCAGCTTGCCCCCCGCCGCCCACTCCTTCAGCAGCGTCACGCCGTCGGTGTCGGGCATCCAGATGTCGAGCAGCACCAGGTCGGGCTGGGCGCTGTCGCGGGCATCGCGAGCCTGCTGCGCGCTCTCGGCCACGTGCACCGTGTGCCCTTCATCGCCGAGGATCTCCGACAGGAGCTCGCGTATGCCGATTTCGTCGTCTACGACCAGTATTTCCGCCATGGCTTCCTAGCTGCCGGCAGCACGTTCTCGCTCGGGGGTCGGCGTGCCGCTCGTTTCGACTGTTGTGTGGACGCCGCAATTGTCGTCGCTTTTTGCCAATTTCGTAAATAGGACTATTACGACCGCGCCGGCGACGTTGCCATCGTCGTCGAGCCGGTTCGCCAGGTCGATCCGTCCGCCGTGCTCCTCGACGATCTTGCGCACGATCGCCAGACCCAGTCCGGTGCCGCGCGGCTTGGTCGTCACGTACGGCTCGAACGCGCGCGCCAGCGTCGCCGGCGCGAACCCTCCGCCGTTGTCGCGCACCGTCAGCCGCGCGCACGCCGGCGCGCCGTCGGGCCCGGCCACCGGCTCGGTATGGATCTCGACCTGGCGCGTCTCGCGCCGCTCGGTCGCCTCGAGCGCGTTCTTGACCAGGTTGTGGATCACCTGCCGCAGCTGGGCGGCGTCGCCGAGGATCGGCGGCAGATCGCTGCGCAGGTCCAGCCGGATTCCGCCCGTCTTCGCGCTGCCCGCATACAGGCTCAGCACTTCGGAGACGAGCCCGTTCAGGTCCAGCGGCGCCAGCTTCGCCGACGGCAGCCGCGCATAGCTGCTGAACTCGTCGACCATCAGCTTGAGCGCGCCGACCTGGTTGACGATCGTCTGCGAACTCTTTGCCAGCATCTCGGCATCGGCCGCCGGCAGCTTCGGTGCGAGCTTGACCTGCAGCCGCTCGGCCGCCAGCTGGATCGGCGTCAGCGGATTCTTGATCTCGTGCGCGAGCCGCCGCGCGACCTCCCCCCAGGCGACCGCGCGCTGCGCCGACACGACGTCGCTGATGTCGTCGAGCACGACCAGATAGCCGCCGTCGGCATCGGGCAGCCGCGCGCCGCGCACCAGCAGCGTCTGCGCCGACGTATGGTCGACGCTGTCGGCATCCGGGCGGCGCAGCGCGAACTGGCGCTGCCAGCTGCGGTGGGTGTCCACGCCGAGATCGGCGAATGCGGCTTCGACGTCGCGGCGCAGCGAGTCGATCCGAGGCAACTCGGCGAGCGTGCGGCCGACGATCTCGTCGGCATTGCGGCCGACGATCCGCTCGGCGCCGTGGTTCGCCAGCGTGACCCGGAATTCGCCGTCGAGCACCAGCACCGCAGTGGTCAGATTCGACAGCACGCTCGCCAGCCGCGCGTTCGCATGCTCGAGCTCCTGCTGCTTGCGTTCTACCAGCGCGCGCGCATCGTCGAGCTGGCGCGTCATCGCGTTGAAGGATTGCATCAGCACGCCGAGCTCGTCGCGGCCGGCGTAATCCTTGACCGGCCTGAAATCGCCTTCGGCGACCGCGCGCGTGCCGGCCGCGAGCATCGACAGCGGCCCGGTGATCCATCCCGACAGCAGGAACGACGCGGCGATCGCCGAGAACACCGTCAGCAGGAACGTGACCGTCAGCGTGATCCGGAACAGCTTCTTCAGCCCGCTGCGCGACAGCGACAGCTCCTGGTAGTCGCGGAACCCCTGCTGCACCGCCTCGGCCTGCTCCGCCAGTCCGGTCGGCAGCGGCTGCAGCAACTGCAGGAACCGGATGTCGTCGCCGAGCGCCGTCGACGGCACGATCATCTGCAGCACGCGCAGCTTGATGCCGGCCCGGTCGACCTCTTCGGCCGCTGCATACTGCCGCGTCAGCCGCGCCTGCCGGATCGCGGTCTGCGACGGCATGTCGGGCACCAGCCGCGCGAACTGCGTGCCGCTGAGCAGCAGCACGCGCCCCGATCCGGTCGTGATCAGCGCATCCTGCACGCCGAGCCGCTCGCGCAGATGGTTCAGCGCATGCGGCCATTGCGCCTGCGGCATGTCGGCGAGCTCGGAGGCGATCGTGCGCGCCTTGATCGACAGGTCGTGCAGCTGCGCATCGACCGATGCCCGCCCCAGCGCCAGCCCCGACTCGAGCGCACGCTCCATCGGCACGTCGAACCACGACTCGATCGAGCGCCCGAGGAACTGCACCGACACCAGGTAGATCAGGAACACCGGCACCAGCGTCATCAGCATGAACGACACCGCCAGCCGCGCCATCAGCCGGGTTCCGAACAGGCCGCGGCGGTAGCGCAGGATCAGCCGGCGCGCGAGCTCGACCGCAAGCACCAGCAGCGCCGCGGCGATCGCGACGTTCAGCCCCAGCAGCAGTCCGTAGTGGCGCTCGAGCAGCGTGTTGTTGCCGCTGGCGACCCCCAGCAGCGCCAGCAGCACGCCGGCGATTGCGACTGAACCGATCAGCGCCAGTCGCAGCGCGCGCGTTATCGCTCGCTTGTCGTCTGCGTCGGGGGCTTGTAGGCGAACCGTTTCCATTCCGACTGCGGGTTCCAATCCCGATTCGTCAACGCCGCGATCTGGAACGGCTTCGGTAGCTGCGACGTGTCGACCCGCATCCGCAGCGCGACCGTGTACGTCTGCGCCGGGTCGAGCGGGATCCGCGCCGGAATCCGCCAGCCCCGCACCCGCGACATCGAATGGACCGCCTCGTGCAGCGTGCCGAACGACTCCGGATGGCCGCCGTCCTGCGTCAGGCGGTAGTGACGAGTCAGCGCATGATACGCGAGCCGGAACACGATCGCGTCCGAGGCGGCGCGCTGATCCCACCAGTACCAGCGCGGGCGGCTGACCTCGACCTCGAGCCGGAAATACAGCGGCACGCCGCGATTGACCGCATCCTCGAGCCGCGGCGTCAACGCGACGTCGAAATCCGCGGTCAGCACGAACGCATCGGCGCCCGGCGCCATGTCCATCCGCGCGCTGTGCAGCTCGATCAGCTCGTCGTTCGGCGCGGCCGCGGCGCGCGGCGCACCGGCCGCAGCGGGCGGCGCATCGGCCGCCGGCGCCGGGCCTGCCGGCGGCGTGCCGGCAGCGGTCGCGGCGATGCTGGCCTGCGCCGGAGTGGACCGCATCCAGCTCGACAGCGCCACGGCCGACAGCGCCGAAATGGCAGTCCGTCGATTCACGATCGTTTGCTCAGACAGGCATAGAAGAAACCGTCATGCTCGCGCCCGTCGCTCGAGGTCGGCAGCAGCTGCGCGACGCGCTCGGGCTCGCCGCCGTCGAATCGCCAGTCAAGCGGCATTCGCCGGCAGTCGGCGAACTCGGTGCTGAAGCGCGCCACCACGTCTTCGCCTTCCTCGGGAAACACCGAGCAGGTGACGTAGAGCAATGTACCACCGGGTCGCAGCAGCGGCCAAAGCGCACGCAGCAGTTCCGATTGCAACGCCGAGAGTGTCTCGAGATCGCCACGCCGGCGCAGCCAGCGCACGTCCGGATGGCGCCTGACGATGCCCGAAGCGCTGCACGGCGCATCGAGCAACACCCGATCGAACGCGATGCCGTCCCACCAGTCGGCCGGCCGTCGCGCGTCGCCGACCCGTACCTGCGCCTGCAGCCGTTCGCGGCGCAGGTTCGCGCGGATCCGCTCGCATCGCTGCGGATCGGCGTCGAGCGCGAGCAGATCGCAATCGACCCGTTGCAGGATATGAC
>DATLGW010000909.1:0-3241 GCA_035540315.1 Burkholderiaceae bacterium
CCGACTTCGCCGCCGAGACCGCCGCGCTGACGCGGGCGCAGATCCTGCAGCAGGCGGGCACGGCGATGCTGTCGCAGGCGAACGCGGTGCCGCAGTCGGTGCTGCAGCTGCTGCAGCGATAAGACGTTTCGCCGGCGAAGCCTCGCGCGGCGCATGCGCCGAACCTCCGACCGCCACGGGGCCCGTGCCCCGTCCGGCGGTCGATCGCATTTCAATTGCCTGAGGAGCCGCAGAATGGCCATCGACAGCACGACCAACGCCGGCATCGACGTCCAGGGCATCGTCAGCAGGCTGATGGCCGTCGAGCGCCGGCCACTGCAGGCGATCCAGAACGATGCGAAGAAGGTCGACACGAAGATCTCAGCATACGGCAAGCTCCAGAGCGCGCTCGCGACCTTCCGCGACGCAGCCGCCTTGCTGGCCACCGGCAGCTCGTGGCGGCAGGTCAAGAGTTCGACCAGCGATCCGTCGGCGATCGAAGTCGTGGCCAAGGCAGGCGCCAACCCGTCGCAGTACACGGTCGACGTGCTCGCGCTTGCGAAGACGCACACGATGCATTCGGCGGGATTCGCCGGCGCGGATAGCGTGATCGGCGGCGGCACGCTGAAGGTGCAAATGGGAAGCTTCTCCGGAGGCAACTTCGTCGCCGACTCGAGCCGGCCCCAGCAGTCGATCGCGATCGCGGCGGGGTCGACGCTGGCGCAGATCCGGGACGCGATCAACGCTTCCGACGCCGGCATTCACGCCAGCATCGTCACCGACGGCGCGCAGGTTCGGTTGCTGCTGAACGGATCCGAGCCCGGGTCGAACCAGGCGTTCAACGTCACCGTCAATGACCTGGACAATAGCCACACCAACGGCAGCGGACTGTCGCAGCTGACCCACTCGCGACTGACGCAGGTTCAGGCGCCTTCGGACGCGGAATACCGGATCAACGGACTTCTGCTCAAGTCCTCGGGCAACCGGATCGAGAACGCGGTCGACGGCATCGACCTCGTGCTGAAGAAGACGACATCGAGCTCCGTGACCATCGACATCAGCAGCGATCGAGAAGCGCTGAAGGCGAACGCGCAGAAATTCATCGAGCAGTACAACGCACTGAACGCGCTGATCGCGGAGCAGACGCGGTTCGACGAGACTTCGAAGGCGGCGGGTCCTCTGCAAGGGGACAGATCGGCGATCGGAGTCCAGCAGCAGATCCGCCAGACGCTGACCGCGGCGGTATCGGGCTCGGATCTCGCGCGTCTTTCGGATGCAGGCATTCGAGTTCAGCGCGACGGATCGCTGAAGCTCGACGAGAAGGCATTCGACGCCGCCGCTAGCGATCCTGCACGCCTGGAGCGGCTACTGGCTTTCACGTCGGCTTCCGCGACGCCGGCCGAGAAAGGACTCGCGGTGCGGATGCGCGAGGTCGCCGATCAGCTGCTCGGCGCCAACGGCGCGATTGCGACAGCAACCGACAGCTGGCGGGCCCGGCGCAGATCGCTGGATCAGCGGCAGGATGCGCTCAACAACCGACTCGCAGAGATCGAGAAACGACTGACGCGGCAGTACTCGCAGCTCGATGCCCAGCTCGGATCGATGGGGCAGATCAGCGTGGCATTGCAGGCGCAACTCGCGAACCTAAAGGCGTGACGCCCCCGCCCGGCCGTTGCCGGGTCGGTTCGAGCCCTAAAGCGGGCGCTGCAGGTGCCGATAAAGGATGAGTCTTCCAACTCGTCGAGCACCACATGCCTTCGATCGCCGCCCGCGCATCGCAATCGTACCGTCACCTGGCAGTCGAGTCCGCCGCACTCGGCGGCGATCAGCATCAACTGGTTGCGCTGATGTACTCGGCAGCGCTTGCATCGATCGCGAAGGCAAGGCACGCGCTGGCCGCCTGCGACATTCAGCGCAAGACGGAGGAATGCCACCGCGCGATCCGCATCGTCGATGAAGGGCTGAAAGCCGTCGTCGACCGCAACGCCGGCGAGCTCGCGCGAAACCTCTACGAGCTCTACGACTACTGCGTGCGGCGGCTGCTGCTCGCCCACGCGCACAACGACGATCGTATGCTGGCCGAGGTCTCGCACCTGCTCGGAGAAGTCTCGCAGGCCTGGTCCGCGATCGGCGCGAAGGCGGTGCCGCGATGATTCCGGGCAGCGCCGAATCCATCGCTGAAACCGGGGACACGAGCTGGAGTCGGACGAGCGCGGCAGACGATCCGGCGTGGAATTCCACCCACGGCGACGCCCTCGAGCTCCTTTCGCGCTACGACAGAATACGTATCGCTTCCGCTGAAATGCTGGAGGCGGCGCAGCGCGGGGATTGGCAGCGGGTTTCGGTCCTCGCCGAGGGATGCGTCGCTCTGATCGAACGGGCGCGCGCGTTGTCGTCGAAAGTGGCGCTCGACAGCCACGGCACTCGCCAGAAATTTTTAATCCTGCGCCAGATCCTGCGCAACGACGCGCAACTGCGCCGGTTGCAGTCGCCTGCCGCCACTCGAGTCGAAGACCTCGTGTTCACGCGACCGCGCCCCCCGAACGGCAGGACGGACCCCGGTGGATCCGCGGCAGCCTGAAACGGATGCGCAGCTGCTGGCCGCGTATCGGATCGACTGCGCGAGCCAGATCGCCGCATCGCTGCGGGAGATCGCGCGCAGCGGTATTCCACTTTCGCTGTGGTGCGAACCGTGGGACGCGGAGCCGCTCGGCGCGCGCCTGGTGGGGCTCGACGATCGCGAGCTGCGGATCGATTTTCCCGATGTCGATGCAGCCGAGCGGCTCGTTCGCGCCGGCCGCGCGATCGCGGTCGCGGTGTCGACACGGCTCAAATTGCAGTTCGACGTCGAAACGTTGCGACTGCAGGCAGATTCGACCGGCACCCGGCTGAACGCGCAGCTGCCGGACTCGCTGGTACGCCTGCAGCGGCGCGGCGCCTACCGGGTTCGGTCGGACGACCGTTTCCCGCCGCAGCTGACGATCGTTCGCGGACCGGCGGTCCCGAAGACGATGTTGGTGCAGGTAACCGACATCTCCGTCACCGGAATCGCGTTCGTCCGGCCGGACTCTCTGCCGCTGCCGCCGATCGGCACGCTGCTCGCGGGCGCGCACCTGCAGCTGCCGCGCGCGGCGCCGATCGCGTGCGGCCTGATCGTCCGCTATCACGGCGGCTTGCCCGGCGCGCAGCCCCCGTTGCGGCTGGGCTGCCAGCTCGTCGGGCTGGTCTCGGAGGCCGAGCGCGCGCTGCAGATCTACGTGAA
>DATLGW010000910.1:0-6236 GCA_035540315.1 Burkholderiaceae bacterium
GTCCACGATCTGGGAGCATTATCTGCTGCTGGTGGGCGCGGTCGCGATCCTGGTCGTGATCTACGCGCCCAAAGGGATCGTCGGGCTGTGGAACACCTGGATCGACAATCTGTCGGCGCGCGCCCCGGGCGCGGGCGCCCCGCGTCGCAGCGAACCGCCCGGCGCCACCGAGATGACCGCGGACAAGAGGAGATGACATGAGCCAGACCCAACGCAAGCGCGTCGGAATCGTGCTGTTCGACGACGTCGAGGTGCTCGACTTCGCCGGTCCGTACGAGGTGCTGACCGTCACGCGGCTGGACGAGTCGAAGCGCTGGGAAACGGAAAGCCCGTTCGACGTGCTGCTGGTGGCCGAGCACGACCGGCCGGTGCGCTGCATGGGCGGCATGCGCGTGATTCCGGACACGACGCTGCAGAATTGCCCGCCGCTGGACCTGCTGGTGGTGCCGGGCGGCTGGGGCACGCGCAAGGAGGCCGGCAACAAGACGCTGGTCGGCTGGATCCGCGAGCGCAGCGGCAACGCCGAGCTGACCGCGTCGGTGTGCACCGGCGCGCGGCTGCTCGCGACTGCCGGCATCCTCGAGGGCCGCCGCGCAACGACCCATTGGAACTCGCTGCCGTGGCTGGAGCAGACGTTTCCGGGCGTTCGCGTCGAGCACGAGCTGCACGTCGTCGATGACGGCAACCTGGTGACGTCGGCGGGGATCTCTGCCGGTATCGAGCTGTCGCTCGAGCTCGTCAAGCGCTACCACGGCGACGACGTGGCGCGCAACACGGCGCGCTTCATGGAGTACCGCTATCCGTACGACAACACCCGCCGGGTCTGACCGGGCAGTGCAGCGCAAAGCCCGATGAGCCAGCCGGTCCTGTCAGTCCGCGGTCTGACCAAGCGCTTCGGCGGCTTGACCGCGGTCGACCATGTCGACATCGACTTCGAGTCGGGCCGGCTGCACGCGATCATCGGCCCGAACGGCGCGGGCAAGACGACGTTCTTCAACCTCGTGTCCGGGTTCATCCGCGCCGACGCCGGGAAAGTCAGCTTCTTCGGGCAGGACATCAGCGGGCTGAAGACGCATGCGATCAGCCGGCTCGGCATTGCGCGCACGCTGCAGATCAAGAGCGTGTTCAACCAGCTGAGCGTGCGGGAGAACGTGTGGATCGCCGCGCAGGCGCGTCTGCCGTATCTTCACCCGCTGCGCTCCGCGTCGCGGTTCCCGCAGACCAACGAGAAGGTCGACCGGATCCTGGAAGAGGTCGGACTGTCGCAGCTTGCTTCGACGCCCGCAGGGACGCTGTCGCACGGCGACATGGCGCTGCTCGAGCTGGGGATTGCGCTTGCAGCCGAGCCCAAGCTGCTGCTGCTCGACGAGCCGATCTGCGGCATGAGCCCGCAGGAAACGGCGCAGACGGTCGCGAAGATCCGCGAGCTGTCGCGCCGCATCGACGTGATCCTGATCGAGCACGACATGGAGGTCGTGTTCGGGCTGGCCGAGCAGATCACGGTGATGGCTCAAGGCGCGGTGCTGGCCCGTGGCGAGCCGAAGGAGATCGCCGGCGACGAGCGCGTGCGCGAAGCCTATCTCGGAACGGCCGAGGACGACTTCGCGGAGGACGACCATGCTTGAGCTGCGCGACGTCGAAGCGAGCTACGGCAAGATCCAGGTGCTGCGCGGCGTGAACCTGGACGTCGGCGCCGGCGAGTCGGTCGCGCTGCTGGGCCGAAACGGCGTCGGCAAGACGACGACGCTGAAGACGATCATGGGGCTGATGCCGCAGTCGCGCGGGCGAATCCGGTTCGTCGATCGCGATCTGGGCGCGGTGCGCCCGCATCAGATCGCCGGTCTGGGAATCGGCTACGTGCCACAGGGGCGCGGCATCTTCCCGATGCTGACGGTGCTGGAGAACCTGTGCATCGGGCTGCGCGCGAAGCCGCCGCAGGACAAGCTCGATTATGTGTTCGGCCGTTTCCCGCGCCTGAAGGAGCGCGCGAGCCAGGCGGGCGGCACGCTGTCGGGCGGCGAGCAGCAGATGCTCGCGATCGCCCGCTGCCTGATGCTCGATCCGAAGCTGCTGATCCTCGACGAGCCGACCGAAGGAATCATGCCGAAGCTGGTCGGCGAGATCCGCCAGGAGATCCACCGGATCAACCGTTCGGGCGTGTCGGTGCTGCTGGTCGAGCAGAACATCCGCACCGCGTTGAACCTGTGCACGCGTGCGTTCATCATGGAGAAGGGCGCGGTGGCCTATGCCGGCACGACTGCGCAGCTGCGCGCCGAGCCGGAGCTGATTCACCGCTATCTGGGACTGGCTCTATAGCGGCGCGCCTTCAGGCGCGCCGAAACCTGCCGACGGAGGAGAGAGACAAATGTCTGAGAGCAAACGCAATCGCCGCAGTTTCCTGCAACTCGCGCTGCAAGGCGCTGCCGCGGCCGGCACCGCGAAGCTGTACCTGATGAAGGATGCATTCGCGCAGCCGAGCGGCCCGATCGTGATCGGCCATCACGTCGAGCTGACCGGCGGCTTCGCGTCGTGGGGTTACTGGCACGAGAAGGCCGGCCGCAAGGCGGTCGAGCTGATCAACGAGGGCGGCGGCATCGCAGGGCGCAAGGTCGAGCTGATCACCGAGGATACCGAATCCAACCCCGCGACCGGCGCGCGCAAGCTGCGATCGCTGATTCAGCGCAGCGGCGCACGCTTCGTCGTCGGCTCGGTGCACTCCGGCATCATGCTCGCATCGATCCCGATCGCGACCGAGCTGAAGACGATCTACTTCTCGCAAGGCGAAGCGACCGAGGCGACCGGGTCGAAAGGCACCCGCTACAGCTTCCGCACCGGCACCGACACCTACGGTCTTGCCGCGGCCGGCGTGCCGTGGGCGTTCAAGAACCTGGGCAAGAACTGGACGATGATCTTCCCGGATTATGCGTGGGGCCACAGCCACCATCAGGAATCGAAGGCGCTGGTCGAGAAGCTCGGAGGCAAGGTCAATCCGCCGATCTCGGTGCCGCTCGATGCGAAGGATCTGGTGCCGTACCTGTCGCGGATCCCGCAGGACACCGAGGTGCTGTTCTCGGTGTTCTTCGGCTCGTTGTCGGTCGCTTTCTACACGCAGGCCAAGTCGATGGGTCTGGAGAAGACGATGCGGATGTATTCGGTCTCGGGCACGATCGAGGCGATCGCGCCCGACGACATCCAGGGCGCGGCCGAGGGCGTCTACATCGTCGAGAACTTCCCGCGAATGCTCAAGTACAAGGACGATGAATTCCACCGGCAGCACAACAAGATCATCGAGATCGACGACATCCATGCCCGCGAGCTGACCAGCCGTCGAGTGAAGGCCAAGAGCCACAGCTGGCAGTCATGGGAAGACATGTTCGTGCTCAAGCAGGCGATCGAGACCGCGGGTTGGAAGACGCCGAAGGACACCCCCGCGGTGATCCAGGCGCTCGAAGGCATGCAGCTGAAGAACTCGCTCGGCCACCCGCAGGGCGACAAGTACATCCGCGCCGAGGACCACAGCGGGATCATCGACTGCTACATCAGCCGCGTGGAGAACGGACGGCTCGAAGTGAAGGTGAAGGTGCCGAAGGAGGAGCTGGTCAAGGAGCTGCCGCCTCGGGTCGACTTCACGAAGGAGAAGGTCTAGCGTTTCGCGCGGCAGCATGCAGGCTTTCCTCCCGCACGTCAGGAAGGCCAGGCGGCGATGGTCAGTCCGTCTGGCACTGCTGATGCTGTTGCTCGCGAGCTGCGCAGACCCCTCTGCTCGGGAGGCCGTCGCGCGGCAGCAGGCGGGGGCCGCCAGCCTTGATTACAGCGACGAGCGCCGGCGCATGGTGGAGGAGCACCTCCGCGCCCGCGGCATCAGCGATTCGAACGTCCTCGACGCGATGCTGCGGGTGCCTCGCCATCGTTTCGTGCCGCCGGCTCAGGCGAAATCGGCCTATGGGGATCATCCGCTGCCGATCGGCCATGGCCAGACGATCTCTCAGCCGTACATCGTCGCGTACATGACGGAAGCGGCCAAGGTGTCGCGGCAGGACAAGGTGCTGGAGATCGGCACGGGCTCCGGATATCAGGCAGCAGTCCTGGGGGAAGTCGCCGGCGCGGTCTACTCGATCGAGATCGTGCCCGCGCTGGCACGACGGGCCCGCGACCTTCTTCGCGAGCTTGGATACGAGAACGTCCACGTGAAGACCGGCGACGGCTACCAGGGCTGGGCGGAGCACGCGCCATATGACGCGATCCTGGTCACCGCGGCTCCGGATCACGTGCCGCCGGCGCTGATCGATCAGCTCGCGCAGGGCGGGCGCATGGTGATCCCGGTGGGCACCTGGAACCAGGAGATGAGGGTGATCACGAAGACGCCAGGGGGCGTCACGGAACAGAGATCGTTCCCTGTGCGCTTCGTGCCTCTGACGCGGGAGCGCAAGTGATCAGGGCGCAGCGCGTTTCGGGCGCCGCACCGCTCGGACCTTGCCGCTCGTTCCGCCGCCGCAGTAGAAGAGCTCTGCACCGTCGGACTCGAGCCCGCTGACGCCGGTGCCGCTCGGCATCGTCAGCCGCTCCAGCACCGCGCCGGTCTGCGGATCGATCCGGCGGATGTCGCTCTCGTCTCCTTCCCACGTCCCGTGCCACAACTCGCCGTCGACCCAGGTCACGCCGGTGACGAAGCGGCTGGATTCGATCGTACGCAAGACCGCGCCGGTCGCGGGATCGATCTGGTGAATCTGGCGATCGCGGTACTGCCCGACCCACAGACTGCCTTCGGCCCAGGCAAGCCCGGAGTCGCTGCCGTGGCCGGGCGCCGGGATCGACGCCACCACGGTGCCGGTCGCAGGATCGATCTTGTCGATACGCGCCTCGGCGATCTGGTACAGGTACTTTCCGTCGAACGCCGTGCCGGCGTCGCCGACGCAGTCGAGCGTGCGCGTAGGCTCGCCGGACTCGGGGTCGAACGCGATCAGCTTGGCTCCGGTCGCGGCCCAGACGCGGCGGCCGTCGTGGGTGACGCCGTGGATTCGCTCGGCGCCGTCGAACGGTCCGTATTCGCGCACGATCTCCGCTGCGCGGGTTGCGGGTGCGCGGGTGCTGACTTTCTCTGCGGTGCGATTCATCTCGTAGGCTCCTTGCGTCGCGCCTAAGATTGGCGCCGTGGGACCAATCTACTCAGGTGCGAGCGCAGTCGGGAGTAACAAGATCGTCGTGAATCCGGCCAGCGGCGGCGCAATCCAGCGGCGTGCGCGCGCCCGCCCGATCGAGCGCACGCGCCCGGCCGCCTCGAGTTCGACCAGCGCGCGCTGAACGGTGCGCTGGCTCGCGCCCAGCGCCAGCGCCAGCGCCGATGTCGACCACGCTGCGCCGTCGCCGAGCAGCGCCACCAGCGACGCCTGATCGCCGTCGATCGGCGGCGCCAGCACGATCACCGGATGCGTGTCGCGTGGCTCGAGCACGAAGCCTCGCGCAGTGGCCTCGATGCGCGCGAAGCCGCCGACGAGCGCGCGCAGACGGCCGATCTCGACTCGCAAGCGTGCGCGGTGCGTTTCGTCGGGCCGGCGGGTGTTGAACGCGCACAAGATCAGCGCGTTGCGATCGACATCGCCGGGCCAGGCTTGTGCGAGCGCGCGCGCCAGCGCGAACAGCACCGGCCGGCGCGCCAGCGGCAGCCAGGCGCTTCTCGCGCTCACCCCCCGACGGCAGGCATCGACGACCAGCGCATCCGAAGCCAGCAGCGCTGCGACCTCGTCGAGGCGCAGCGGATGCTCGCCGTCGGCGAGGAGGCGTCGCGCGGCCGGCCGATCGATTGCAGCCCGCGCCTCCGCGACCTCGGCCGACAGTGCCGGCACGCGTGCGCGTTCGGCCGCCTCGTGCGCGCGCGCGAGCGCCGCATGGGCCACCCCGGTGCGCAGCGCGCGCAGCGCGAGCTCGGCGCAGGACAATTCAGCCACCGCCGCCAGCGCCGGCGGCACGCCCCGTGCGTCGATGCCCGCCAGCGCGGCCGCAGCATCGTCGACGCGGCCGAGCAGCAGCAGCCGGCGCACCGCGATCAGACGCGCGTGCAGCGCGTTGGCGCGATCGCCGCGCGCCTCGAGCGTTGCCGCCGCCGTCGCCAGCGAGCGCGGCGACTTGCCGAGATCGCGCATTGCCAGCGCCACCTCGGCCTCCGCCACCACGCAGCGCGCACGCGAGCGTTCCTCGTGTGCGCCAAAAGCGCGGGCGGCGCGCCGCAGGAGTTCGCG
>DATLGW010000911.1:0-15957 GCA_035540315.1 Burkholderiaceae bacterium
TCGCGCGCAAGATCCGGCGCATCACCGAGAAGCTCGACGAAGAGCTGCAGCGGCAGGAATCGCTGTTTTAGTCACTACGCTCTATTGCGGATGCCCAGGTTGCGGCCGGCGCCGCATCCTGCGGTAAAATCGGCATTGCCCTGCAGTGTTCGCTAAGGCCATACATTCCTTGAACCAATGCAATTGCATGAGGTCGCGGGGACGAATGTGTGCCACTGTTGAGATCGTCCCATTGCGCGGACGAACCTGATGTGGTGCCACCTGCGGCCGACCTGAACTGAACGGTTCAGGATGCCGGCCGACCGGCACAGGCGGGGCCCTGACACCGGACGGCGCGCAGCCGAAACGAAAACAGCGCTCGAATCGACATGCGCGCCCAGCGCTACTGGCTGATGAAGTCCGAGCCCGACGAGTGCTCGATCGACGACGCGCTCGCGGCGCCCGAGCGCACGGTCCCGTGGACCGGCGTGCGCAACTTCCAGGCGCGCAACTTCATGCGCGATGACATGCGCATGGGCGACGGCGTGTTGTTCTACCACTCGTCGTGTCCGCAACCCGGGATCGCCGGCATCGCCGAGGTCGCGTCGGCGGCCTACCCGGATGCAACGCAGTTCGATCCGAAGTCTAAGTATCACGATCCGGCGTCGAACCGGGATTCCCCGCGTTGGGTGCACGTGAACGTGAAGGCGCTGCGCAAGACGCGACTGGTGTCGCTCGCCGAGCTGCGGGCGCACCCGAGGCTCGCCGATCTGCGGATCCTGGCGCGCGGCAACCGGCTGTCGATCACGCCGGTGACGCCCGAACAGTGGCGGATCATCGTCGACGAATTGATCGACGGGAAAGACGCCGGGCGCGACGGCGCCCGGTGACTCAGCCCTTGGTCGCGACCGGCGCGGCCGGTGCGCCGCGCATGCGCTCGCGCAGCGCGCCGATCAGCGGCCAGAACAGCAGCACCAGCGCCAGCGCGACGATCGAGCCGACCAGCGGGTTCGAGAAGAAGATGCCGAGGCTGCCCTGCGACATCAGCATCGACTGGCGGAACGCCGCTTCCGCCATGTCGCCGAGCACCAGCGCGAGCACCATCGGCGCCAGCGGATAGCCCAGCTTGCGGAACACGTAGCCGATCACGCCGAACGCCATCATCAGCACGACGTCGAACAGCGCGTTGTGCACGCTGTAGGCGCCGATCGCGCAGACGACGATGATCACCGGCGCGATGATCGAGAACGGGATCCGCAGGATCGCTGCCCACCACGGCACGGTCGTCAGCACGATCAGCAGCCCGACGATGTTGCCCAGGTAGATGCTGGCGATCAGGCCCCAGATGAATTCCTTCTGCTCGACGAACAGCAGCGGCCCCGGCTGCAGCCCCCAGATCAGCAGCCCGCCGAGCAGCACTGCCGCGGTCGGCGAGCCCGGGATGCCCAGCGTGAGCATCGGCAGCAGCGCGGCGGTGCCGGCGGCATGCGCGGCGGTCTCGGGCGCGACGACGCCTTCGATCTGCCCCGTGCCGAACTTGTCGCCGTTCTTGGAGATCCGGCGCGCAACGCCGTAGCTCATGAACGACGCCGGCGTGGCGCCGCCGGGGGTCACGCCCATCCAGCAGCCGATCAGGATCGCGCGCAGCGACGTGAACCAGTACCTCGGCAGCAGCGCCCAGGTCTTCAGCACCACAACCGGGCTGATCCGCGCCTTGACGCCCTTGAACGCCAGCCCCTCTTCCATCGACACCAGGATCTCGCCGATGCCGAACAGGCCGATCACGGCGATCAGGAAATCGAATCCCCGCAGCAATTCCGTGCTGCCGAACGTCATGCGCAACTGCCCGCTGACGGTGTCGAGGCCGACGCTGGCGAGGCCGAAACCGAGCATCATCGCGACGATCGCCTTCGCGACCTTGCCGCGGTTCATTCCGACGAAGCTGCAGAAAGTCAGCAGCTGGACCGCGAAGAACTCGGGCGGCCCGAACCTCAGCGCGAAGCCCGCGACGACGGGGGCGAGGAACGTGATCATGATCGTCGCCGCGAGCGCGCCGACGAACGACGACGTGAACGCGGCAGTCAGCGCCTCGGCCGCCTTGCCTTGCTGCGCCATCGGGTAGCCGTCGAACGTCGTCGCGACCGACCACGGCTCGCCCGGAATGTTGAACAGCACCGACGTGATCGCGCCACCGAAAAGGGCACCCCAGTAGATGCACGACAGCATGATGATCGCCGAGGTCGGCGACATCGTGAACGTCAGCGGCAACAGGATCGCGACCCCGTTGGCGCCCCCCAATCCCGGCAGCACGCCGATCAGCACGCCCAGCAGGATGCCGATCATCATCAGCAGCAGATTCTGGGCGGTCAACGCGATCGCGAAGCCGCCGATCAGGTTTGCGAGGTTCTCGATCATGATCGACCGTCCCGTTCAGCAGCCGCTCAGAACCCGAGGAACGCTTCGAGCGGCCCCTTCGGCAGCGGGACCTGGAACCAGACGTCGAACAGCAGGAAAGTCGCGACCGGGATGCCGAGCGCCACCGGCAGCGACTTGAGCAACGAATATCTGCCCTGCCACATCATGAACGCGAGCAGGAACAGCGCCGACGCGACGTACAGTCCGAGGACGTAGATCGCGCCGACGTAGACGAGCGACGGCACCAGCATCGCCAGCACCCGCCGCAGCTCGGACGCCTTGACGAACGGCGGATCGGTAGCCGCGACCAGCTGCTGGCCGACGATCACCAGTGCTGCCGCGGCCATGAACAGGCCCACGTAGAACGGGTAGAAGCCCGGCTCCGGCCCGTCCGCCGCCCAGCCGAAACCGAGCCGCACCGAATCGACGATCAGCAGCGCGCTGAACGCCAGCACCACGAGCGCGGTCGCCAACTCGACCGCGCGCGTGCCGATCTCGCGCTCGCCCTCGGGCTGCGCGCCACCCTGTTCGTCCACGCCCCCTCCGGAGTCGATCGTTATCTCACCTCTGGCACTGCGGCAACCCGCGCGGCCTCCCGGAGCGACTCGGCGAAGCGGAAGACTTGCCGGGCTTGAACCCGAAGGGCATGAAAATCCCGCGCAGCCTGGTCATGACCGCCTGTGAGCGAGTGCTGGGGGATTGGGAAAGGTGGGAGAGAGCTTGGGGCGCGACTCTAGCGAATTGGCAGGAGCTTCGCAAGATGAGGACATTCCACAGCGGCGCGATCCGCCGCTCGCTCAGCGGTCCTGCCGCGGCTCGAACTGCAGCAGCCCGGCATCGAGCAGGTCGCGGTAGACGCCCTCGTCGTAAAGCGCCTGGAACAGCAGGATCTTCGCCGCATTGCGCTTGATCAGCCGCGGCACGACGAAGCCCACCAGGAACACCAGCAAGCCGGTGACGAACCAGCCGATCAGCGCCAGCCCGACGCCGGCGCCCAGCAGCGGCATCATGAAAAACGGCAACAGCAGGCGCCTGCTCAGGAATTCGGCGGCCGCCTGCGGCGGGATCGACACGCGCAGCGTCGCATCCCGGTAGGCGGCGACGAATTGCGAATGGTCGGGGGCCGCAGCGCTGCCCTCGGCTGCGGCACGGCGCGGCCCCGGCATCTGCGCAGCCGCCCGCCGCGCGCCCGTCAGGTGCCCTGCGGCCGCGCCACCGAGCGGTTCGCGAGCTTGCTCGTCAGCCACACGGCGAACGGCCACAGCAGCAGCACCAGCGCGACCGCCATGATCGAGCCGACCAGCGCATTGGACCAGAAGATCGACAGGCTGCCGTGCGACATCAGCATCGACTGGCGGAACGCGTTCTCGGCGGTGTTGCCCAGCACCAGCGCGAGCACCATCGGCGCCAGCGGGTACTTGAGCTTCTTCAGCACGTAGCCGAGCACGCCGAACGCGAGCATGTACCAGACGTCGCCCATCGCGTTCGCGACGGTGAACGCGCCGATCGAGCACGCGATGATGATGATCGGCGCGATGATGCTGAACGGCACCCGCAGGATCGCGGCGAACAGCGGCACGGTCGTCAGCACCACGATCAGCCCCGCCAGGTTGCCCAGGTACATGCTGGCGATCAGGCCCCAGACGAATTCCTTCTGCTCGACGAACAGCAACGGCCCGGGCTGCAGCCCCCAGATCAGCAGTCCGCCGAGCAGCACCGCGGCCGTGGGCGACCCCGGGATCCCGAGCGTGATCATCGGCAGCAGCGCGGCGGTGCCGGCGGCATTGTTCGCCGTTTCCGGCGCGATCAACCCGTCCATCTCGCCGGTGCCGAACTTGCTGCCGTTGCGGGACATCTTCTTGGCCACGCCGTAGCTCATGAACGACGCCGGCGTCGCGCCGGCGGGCGCGATGCCGAGGCAGGCGCCGATCACCGAGCTGCGCGCGAAGTTGCCCCAGTACTGGAACAGGCTGCCCCAGGTCTTCAGCACGACGCGCGGGTCGATCCGCGCCTGCACGCCCTTGAAGCTGAGCCCCTCCTCCATCGAGTACAGGATCTCGCCGATGCCGAACATGCCGATCACCGCGATCAGGAACGCGAAGCCCCGCAGCAGCTCCTCCGAGCCGAACGTCAGCCGCAGCTGTCCGGTCACGATGTCGATGCCGACGCAGGCGAGCGCGAAGCCGAGCATCATCGCGGCCAGCACCTTGAACGGCGCTTCCTTGCCCATCGTCATGAACGTGGCGAACGTCAGCAGCATGATCGCGAAGAACTCGGGCGGCCCGAATTGCAGCGCGAAACGCGCGATCACCGGCGCCAGGAACGTGATCAGGATGATCGCGAACAGCGCGCCGATGAACGATGCGGTGAACGACGCGGTCAGAGCCTCGCCGGCCCGGCCCTTCTTGGCCAGCGGATACCCGTCGAACGTCGTTGCGACCGACCACGAGCAGCCGGGGATGTTGAACAGGATCGACGTGATCGCCCCGCCGAACAGCGATCCCCAGTAGATGCACGACAGCATGATGATCGCCGACACCGGGTTCATCGCGAACGTGATCGGCAGCAGGATCGCGATCCCGTTCGCGCCGCCCAGTCCCGGCAGCACGCCCACCAGCACGCCGAGGAAGATCCCGACGAACATCAGCATGATGTTGTAGGGCGTCAGCACGACTGCGAAGCCCTGCATCAATGCGCTTAGCTCTTCCACCGCCGTGCCTCCTTCTTTCCGTCTTTTCGGTGCTGCAGGTTCGCGTGGTCAGAAACCGAGCCAGGTCTCGAGCGGCCCCTTCGGCAGCGGGACCAGGAACCAGTACTCGAACAGCAGGAACGCGACCACCGGCACCGCGATCGCGATCGGCACGATGTGGCGCAGACCGTAGCCGCCGTTGATCCGCATGAAGGCGCCGACGAACAACGCCGCCGCCACGTACAGTCCGATGTACTGCATCGCCAGCACGTACATCGCCAGCGGCGCGAACACCGCGAGCACCGGACGGAACTGGCGCCAGTGAACGAACGCCGCCTGGTTCTTCGCCCGCTCGCGCCGGGCGAACACCACGCCGAGCAGCACGCCGAAACCTGCGAACATCATCAGCAGGCTGATGTAGAACGGAAAATAGCCGGCGTCGGGGCCGGAGTCGCCCCAGCGGTGGCCGAGCCGCACGCTGTCGAACATCACCAGCGCCGCGACCAGGATGAAGCCGATCGCGACCACGATCTCCATCGTGCCGACCGACACGACAGGCTTGTCGCCCGCTGCCTGTTCTTGTTCCATTTCGCCTCCACGCTGCCCGGCGCTGCGCCGCCGGATCGACATCCGGCAGCGCAGCCCGTTCTCTTCAACCGGAAACCTGGCTGCGCCGCAGCGCAGCCGCCATCACTTGGCCAGGAACCCGGCCTCGCTCATCAGCTCGCGATGCTGCTTCTCGGCGTTCTCGACCCACTTCGCATACTCGGCGCCGGTCATGAACCGGTCGTTGAACGCGCCGGTCTCGATGAACTCCTTCCACTCGGGCGTCGCGCGCACTTTCTTGAACAGCTCGACGTAGAAGTCGACCGCGTCCTTCGACACGCCCGGACCCATGAAGATGCCGCGCAGCATCTGGTAATCGACGTCGAGCCCCGATTCCTTGCAGGTCGGCACGTCCGACCACGCCATCGTGTCGGTGACCTTCTTCGTGTGCACGCTGCGCTTGTCGTCGAAGATGCAAAGCGGCCGCAGGCTGCCGCCGCGCCATTGCGCGACCGCCTCGATCGGGTTGTTCACCGTCGAGTCGATGTGCTTGCCGACCAGCTGCACCGCGACCTCGCCGCCGCCCTTGTACGGGATGTAGCTCCACTTCGCGCCGGTGGCCTTCTCCAGCGCGACCGTGATGATCTGGTCTTCCTGCTTCGAGCCGGTGCCGCCCATCCGCATCTTGTTCGGACCCGCGGCCTTGACTGCGTCGATGTAGTCCTTCGGCGTCTTGTACGGCGTGTCCGAGTGCACCCACAGGATGAACTGGTCGAGCGCCAGCATCGCGACCGGCGTCAGGTCCTTCCAGTTGAACGGCACGCCGGTGGCCAGCGGCGTCGTGAACAGGTTCGACAGCGTGATGATGATCTTGTGCGGATCGTTGCGCGCCGACTTCACGTACAGGAAGCCTTCTGCGCCGGCGCCGCCGGACTTGTTGACGACGACGATCGGCTGCTTCATCAGGTTGTGCTTGACGACCACCCCCTGGATGAAGCGGGCCATCTGGTCGGCGCCGCCGCCGGTGCCGGCCGGCACGACCCACTCGACCGGCTTCGACGGCTCCCAGGCGGCATGCGCCGCGGTGACGGTGATGCTGCAGACAGTCGCGGCGATCGCCGCGACGACGCTTCGGGCAACTCGGTGCCCCTGGATAGGGTTCTTCATAGGTGTCTCCTCCTATCGCACCGGCTGGCCCCGTTGGCCTCGATCGCGATGGCTCGATGCGGCCAGTGCGGGACGCATCGACGCGATGGAAAGTGGTCGTTCAGGCGGGCGCCGGATCCCTCGCGCTCGAGTAACCGACCGCCGGCGCCGCTGCCGCGGCTGCCGACACCCGGACCGCACAATACTTGAACTCCGGAATTTTTCCGAATGGATCGAGCGCCGGATTCGTCAGCAGATTCGCTGCCGCTTCGTAATAGCAGAACGGAACGAACACGGCGCCGCGCGGCGTGCCGTCGTCGGCGCGCGCCGCGATCGTGATCGCACCGCGCCGCGACGCGACCTCGATCGCGCCGCCGGGGACCACCCCGAGCGCGTGCAGGTCGTCCGAATGCATCGAAGCCACCGGCGCCGGCTCGATCGAGTCGAGCACTTGGGAACGCCGCGTCATGCTGCCGGTATGCCAGTGCTCGAGCTGCCGGCCGGTGATCAGCACGAACGGATAGTCGTCGTCGGGCCGCTCGGCCGCCGGCACCAGCTGCGCCGGCACGAAGCGGCCGCGGCCGTCGGCAGTCGGGAAATGCTCGGTGAAGACGACCCGGGTGCCGGGATCGCCTTCGGCCTCGCACGGGTACGTGACTGCGTGCTCGCGCTCGAGCCGCTCCCAGGTGATGCCGGCAATCGACGGCATCGCGCGCCGCATCTCGTCGAACACCTGTCGCGGATGCTCGTAGTTCCAATCCAGCCCGAAGCGGCGCGCGATCTGCACGATGATCCACCAGTCGGCGCGCGCATCGCCGGGCGGCGTCAGCGCCTGGCGGCCCAGTTGCACCAGCCGATCGGTGTTCGTGAACGTGCCGTCCTTTTCGGCGCAGGCGGTCGCCGGCAGGATCACGTCGGCGAGGTAGGCGGTCTCGGTCAGGAAGATGTCCTGAACGACCAGCATGTCGAGCGACGCGAGCGCTTCGCGCGCATGCTGGACGTCCGGATCCGACATCGCCGGATTCTCGCCCATGATGTACATGCCGCGCAGTTGCCGCGCAGCCGCCGCATTGATCACCTCGACCACGGTGAGCCCCGGCTTCGGATCGAGCGGCACCCCCCACAGCGCCTCGAAGCGCCGCCGGGCGTCGGCGTTGTCGACGCGCCGGTAGTCCGGATACATCATCGGGATCAACCCGGAATCGCTGGCGCCCTGCACGTTGTTCTGACCGCGCAGCGGATGCAGCCCGGTGCCGGGGCGACCGATCTGGCCGGTCGCCAGCGACAACGCGATCAGGCAGCGGGCGTTGTCGGTGCCGTGCACGTGCTGCGAGATCCCCATCCCCCACAGGATCATCGATGCCCGCGACGTCGCGAAGAGCCGCGCGACCTCCCGGATCACCGGCGCCGCAATCCCGCAGATCGGCGCCATCGCCTCGGGGCTGAACGCGTCCGCGTTGCGGCGCATCTCGTCGTAGCCGCTGGTGCGATCGGCAATGAATCGCTGGTCGGCCAGCCCCTCGTCGAAGATCGTGTGCAGCATCGCGTTCAGCAGCGCGACGTCGGCATCGGGCTTGAACTGCAGGAAATGCGTCGCGTGCCGCGCCAGCTCGGAGCGGCGCGGATCGGCCAGGATCAGCCGCGTGCCCTGCTTGACCGCGTTCTTGATCCAGGTCGCGGCCACCGGATGATTGACCACCGGGTTCGCACCGATCAGCAGCACGACGTCGGCCTGCATCACGTCCATCACCGGGTTCGACACCGCGCCCGACCCGATGCCCTCGAGCAGCGCCGCGACGCTCGATGCGTGGCACAGCCGCGTGCAGTGGTCGACGTTGTTCGAGCCGAATCCGGTCCGGACCAGCTTCTGGAACAGGTAGGCCTCTTCGTTCGAGCCCTTCGCGGAGCCGAAGCCTGCGAGTGCGCCCTTGCCGTGCTCGTCGCGGATCCGCCGCAGCGAGCCGGCCGCAAGCTCGAGCGCCTCGTCCCAGCTGGCCTCGCGGAACGCCGCGCGGTGATCGGCCGGATCCGCCGAAAAATGTGCGGACTTCGGATAGCCGGGTTTGCGGATCAGCGGGCGCGTCAGCCGCTGCGGGTTCTGCACGTAGTCGAAGCCGAAGCGGCCCTTCACGCACAGCCGCTCGTGGTTCGCCGGCCCGCCGCGGCCCTGCACGTGCGCGATCCGGTTGCCGGCCACGTGCAGCGTCAGCTGGCAGCCGACGCCGCAGTACGGGCACACGGTGGGCACCGATTTGTCGATCGGAACCTTGTACGCTTCGCGCGCCGGCGCGAGCGCTCCGGTCGGGCACGCCTGCACGCATTCGCCGCAGGCCACGCAGGTCGAGTCGCCCATCGGATCGTCGAGATCGAACACGATCTTGGCGTCGGCGTTGCGAAACGCGAATCCGATCACGTCGTTGACCTGCTCTTCGCGGCACGCGCGCACGCAGCGCGTGCACTGGATGCAGGCGTCGAGGTTCACCGCCATCGCCGGATGCGACAGGTCCGCGCGCGGCTGCTCGCGCGGCGCAAAGCGCGGCTTGCCCAGCCCCAGCCACTGCTGCCAGTGCGCAAGCTCCGAATCCGGCTTGTCGACGCGCGCCGGCATGTCCGACGCCAGCAGCTCGACGACCATCTTCTGCGAATGGCGCGCGCGCTCGCTCGCGCTGTCGACCTGCATGCCGGGGGTCGGCGAGCGGCAGCACGACGGCGCCAGCGCGCGCTCGCCGTTGATCTCGACCACGCAAGCCCGGCAGTTGCCGTCGGGCCGCATGCCCGGCTTGTAGCACAGCCGCGGAATCGGCACTCCGACGCGGTCGGCCACTTGAAGGATCGTCTCGCCCGGCAACGCCTGCCGCTCGATGCCGTCGAGCGTGAACGTCACCGCCTCCGGATGTCTCGCGTTCATGCGTCCTCGCCGTTGGCAGCAATTGCCGCGTTCATGCGACCTCGTGCGGAAAATGCTTGATCACGCTGAGGATCGGGTTGGGCGCGGCCTGCCCCAACCCGCAGATCGACGCGTCGGCCATTGCCCGCGACAGCTCGGCGAGCAGCGCGGCATCCCAGCGCGGATTCGCCATCAGCTGCGCTGCTTTGGACGTGCCGACGCGGCACGGCGTGCACTGGCCGCAGGACTCGTCCGCGAAGAACCGCATCAGGTTCAGCGCTGCGTCGCGCGCCCGATCATGCTGCGACAGCACAATCACCGCAGCCGATCCGATGAAGCAACCATAAGGCTGCAGCGTGTCGAAGTCCAGCGGAATGTCCGCCATCGACGCCGGCAGGATCCCGCCGGACGCGCCGCCCGGCAGGTACGCGTACAGCGTGTGTCCGGGCAGCATGCCGCCGCAGTGCTCGTCGACGAGCTCGCGCAGCGTGATCCCCGCCGGCGCCAGGTGCACGCCCGGCCGCACGACGCGTCCCGATACCGAGAACGATCGCAGCCCCTTGCGGCCGTGCCGGCCATGGCCGGCGAACCAGTCTGCGCCGCGCTCGAGGATGTCGCGCACCCAGTGCAGCGTCTCCATGTTGTGCTCGAGCGTCGGGCGATCGAACAGGCCGACTTGCGCGACGTACGGCGGACGCAGGCGCGGCATCCCGCGCTTGCCCTCGATCGACTCGATCATCGCCGACTCTTCGCCGCAGATGTACGCGCCGGCGCCGCGCCGCAGATGGATCCGCGGCAGCGGCGCCGGCGGGTCGGCCTGCAGCGCCGCGATCTCGCGGGTCAGGATCGCGCGCGCGGCCGCATACTCGTCGCGCAGATACACGTACACGTCGTCGATGCCGACGACGGCCGCCGCGATCAGCATGCCCTCGACAAAGCGGTGCGGGTCGCTTTCGAGGTAGTGGCGGTCCTTGAACGTGCCCGGCTCGCCCTCGTCGATGTTGACCGCCAGCAGCCGCGGCGCCGGCTCGGCGCGCACGATCCGCCACTTGCGCCCGGCCGGGAAACCCGCGCCGCCCAACCCGCGCAGGGCCGACGCTTCGAGCGCGGCGATCACGTCGTCGCCGCTGCGCGTGCCGTTGCGACAGGCGACGAACGTCCGATAGCCGCCGCCGCCGCGATAGGTGCGATAGTCGACGTAGGCCGGCAGCTGCGGCTCGGTGCGACCCGCCTGGACCGCCGCAACGATCGATTCGACGCTGGCTCGGCCGATCGGGTTGCGGCCGACCACCGCCGCCGGCGCCTGCTCACAGCGGCCGATGCACGGCGCAGGGATCACCCGCACGGTCGCGCCGCAGGCCGCAGCGGCGTCGGCCAGCAGCCGGTGCGCGCCGGCCATCTCGCACGACAGCGTCTCGCACACGCGCACGGTCAGCGCCGGCGGCGCGGGCTCGCCTTCCTTGACGACGTCGAAGTGGTGATAGAACGTCGCGACCTCGTAGACCTCGGTCATCGCCAGCCGCATCTCGCTCGCCAGCGCGACGACGTGCTGGGCCGAGAGGTGGCCGTACCGGTCCTGGATCCGGTGCAGGAACTCGATCAGCAGATCGCGCCGGCGCGGTGCGTCGCCGAGCAACTCGCGCACCTCGGCCAGCGCCTGCGCCGACACCGGTCGACCCTTCGGATGCGGGCGCGGGTCGCGGCGCCGGTGCAGCTGCGACAGATCCACGACCGATGCGGCCGCCGGGCTGCCGTCCGCAGCGCGGGCGGGCTCTGGGGTCGGTTCGGTGCGTCGGCTCATCGGTCTGGCGGTCGTCCAGGGTGATCGTGGCGGTCGTTCGCTCGGCGGTCAGTCCAGGAAGTCACAATACTGCTGCACGTGCGCGGCCAGACCCAGCGAATGCTCGCGGGTCAGCCGCTCGGCAAGCTCGGTGTCGCGGCGCTCGAGCGCCTCGATGATGTTCATGTGCTCGATGATCGAGCGTTGGGCCCGGTCGCGCTGGGAGATCGTGCGCCGGCGGATCGCCCGCACGTGGAAGAACAGCGTCTCGATGATCTGGTCCATCAGCGCCGAGCCGCCCAGGCGGATCACCGCCTGGTGGAACGCGATGTTCGCGTCGGAGTATTCGTCGATGTGCTCGGCCGGGCTGGTGTTCGAGAACTCGTCGAACATGTGCCGCAGCGTGGCGATCTCCGCGTCGGACGCGGTCAGCGTCGCCTTGCGCGCGGCCATGCTCTCGAGCGCCGCCCAGATCTCGACCATCTCGACGATCTCGCGCTTGGTCTTGCGTACCACGAACACGCCGCTGCGCGGCACCGTGCGCAGGAACCCCTCCTGTTCGAGCCGCGTCATCGCCTCCCGGATCGGCGTGCGCGACACGCCCAGCGCATCGCCGAGCTGGCGCTCGTCCAGGCGCAGCTCGGTAGCCATTCCGTAGATGTCGGTGTCCATCAGCGCCTGCTTGATCGCGGCATACGCCTGCTGCGCAAGGCTGGCCGCTGCGTCGAGCCGCGGCAGGCTCAGCAGGATCGGCCCGGAAGCAGGCGCAGTGGCGGTTCCCGTGGACATCGTTGGCGGCGTTTCGCCGCTTGCGCGGCGTTGACTTTCCCTGGTACACCAAATACCTTATCCAATATATGCGGAAAAACAGGCGCTGTCGACACCTTGCGTGATTCGGCACGCTTCGCAGGCGCGGGGCGCGGCCACGGTCGTGCGCCGGCGCGCCTGCCGCTCTCCGCCGTCGCCGGTTCATCGATAAACAGGGGGAATCCCATGGCTGACACAGTCACCGCCACCGAAACCAAGCCGGCCACGACGACGGCCGACGACACGCTGAAGCGCAAGTCCCGCGACGCGAACGTCGTCTCCGGCGGCCATCTGGTCGCCCGCGCGCTGAAGGCCGAAGGCGTCGACACGATCTTCACGCTGTGCGGCGGCCACATCATCGACATCTACGACGGCTGCATCGACGAGGGCATCAAGATCGTCGACGTGCGTCACGAGCAGGTCGCCGCGCATGCGGCCGACGGCTATGCGCGCCAGACCGGCCGGCTCGGCTGCGTCGTGACGACCGCCGGACCCGGCTGCACGAATGCGGTCACCGGCATCGCGACCGCGTTCCGGTCGGAGAGCCCGGTGCTGCACATCGGCGGCCAGAGTGCGCTGACGCAGTGGCGAATGGGCGGGCTGCAGGACCTGCCGCACGTCGACATGATGCGGCCGATCACGAAGTTCGCATCGACCGTGATGTCGACCGAGCGCGTCGCCGACATGATCGCGATGGCCGCGCGCGAATGCTTCGCCGGTGCCTACGGCCCGTCGTACCTGGAGATCCCGCGCGACGTGCTCGACCGCGAGATCGACGTGTCGAAGGCGGTCGTGCCCAAGCCGAACCAGTACCGGGCGTCGGTCCGAAGCGCCGGCGACCCGGCCGACGTCGAAAAGCTCGCCGACATGCTCGTGAACGCCGAACGCCCGGCGATCCTGTTCGGCCAGCAGGTGTGGGCCGCCCGTGGCGACAAGGAAGCGGTCGAGCTGCTGCGCGCGCTCGACATTCCCGGTTACTTCAACGGCGCCAGCCGGGGACTGCTGGCCCCGGGCGACCCGCACCACTTCGACCGCACCCGCACGCAGGCGTTCGCGAAGGCCGACGTGATCGTGATCGTCGGCACGCCGTTCGATTTCCGCATGGGCTACGGCAAGCGGATCACCTGCCAGAACCTGGTGCAGATCGACATGGACTACCGCACCGTCGGCAAGAACCGCGACATCACGCTCGGCATCGTCGGCCATCCGGGCGCAGTGCTGGCCGCGGTCGCGCAGGCCGCAAGCGGCCGGATCAAGAACGACAAGCGCCAGGCGCGCCGCGCGTGGATGAAGGAGCTGCAGGCGGCCGAGGACGCGGCGACCGACAAGCTGATGCCGCTGTTCCGCTCCGACTCGACGCCGATCCACCCGTACCGGGTCGCGTACGAGCTCAACGAGTTCCTGACCGACGACACGATCTACATCGGAGACGGCGGCGACGTCGTGACGATTTCGGCGCAGGCGGTGCGCCCGCGAAGCCCCGGCCACTGGATGGATCCGGGCGCGCTCGGCAGCCTCGGCGTGGGCACCGGCTTTGCGCTCGCAGCCAAGCTCGTGCACCCGCACAAGGAAGCGCTCTGCTACTACGGCGACGGTTCGTTCGGCATGACCGCGTTCGACATGGAGACTGCGAACCGTTTCGGCGCGCCGTACCTGGCGGTGATCGGCAACAACTCGGCGATGAACCAGATCCGCTACGGCCAGCTCGCGAAGTACGGCGCCGAGCGCGGCAACGTCGGCAACCTGCTGGGCGACGTCGAGTTCGGCAAGTTCGCCGAGATGCTCGGCGGCTACGGCGAGGAAGTCCGCGATCCGTCGCAGATCGCCGCGGCGCTGCGGCGCGGCCGCGAGGCGGTCGCGAAGACCGGCCGCTGCGCGGTGATCAACATCTGGGTCGACCCGCGCGAGTACGCGCCGGGCACCAAGAACCAGACCATGTACAAATAAGGCTGCCGAAGGAACGACGAAAAATGGGCAAGGCACTGGACGGGGTCCGAATCCTCGATTTCACGCACGTGCAGTCGGGTCCGACGTGCACGCAGCTGCTGGCATGGTTCGGCGCCGACGTGATCAAGGTCGAGCGCGCCGGCGTGGGCGACATCACGCGGCAGCAGCTGCGCGACATCCCCGACGTCGACAGCCTGTACTTCACGATGCTGAACCACAACAAGCGCTCGGTCACGCTCGACACCAAGCACCCCAGCGGCAAGCGCGTGCTCGAGGCGCTGGTCAAGCACTGCGACGTGCTGGTCGAGAACTTCGCGCCGGGCGTGCTCGACCGGATGGGCTTCTCATGGGAGCGGATCCAGCAGATCAATCCGCGGATGATCGTCGCATCGGTCAAGGGGTTCGGCCCGGGCCCGTACGAGGACTGCAAGGTCTACGAGAACGTCGCGCAGTGCGCGGGCGGCGCGGCGTCGACGACCGGATTCGACGACGGGCCGCCGCTGGTGACCGGCGCGCAGATCGGCGACAGCGGCACCGGGCTGCACCTGGCGCTCGGCATCGTCGCCGCGCTGTACCAGCGCAACTCGACCGGTCGCGGCCAGCGGGTGCTGGCCGCGATGCAGGACGGCGTGCTGAACCTGTGCCGCGTGAAGCTGCGCGACCAGCAGCGGCTCGATCGCAACGGGAAGCTGACCGAGTATCCGCAGTACCCGAACGGCACGTTTGGCGATGCGGTGCCGCGCGCCGGCAATGCATCCGGCGGCGGCCAGCCCGGCTGGATCCTGAAGTGCAAGGGCTGGGAAACCGATCCGAACGCTTACATCTACTTCATCACGCAGGCGCCGGTGTGGGCCGACATCTGCAAGGTGATCGGCAAGGAGGAGTGGATCACGCATCCGGACTACGCGACGCCGAATGCGCGGCTGCCGCGGCTGATGGAGATCTTCGGCACGATCGAGGAGTGGACGAAGACGAAGACCAAGTTCGAGGCGATGGACATCCTGAACAAGCACGACATCCCGTGCGGCCCGATCCTGTCGATGAAGGAGCTCGCCGAGGAGCCGTCGCTGCGCGCCACCGGCACGGTCGTCGAGGTCGATCATCCGACCCGCGGCAAGTACCTGACGGTAGGCAACCCGATCAAGATGTCGGACAGCCCGACCGAGGTCGTTCGCTCGCCGCTGCTGGGCGAGCACACCGACGAGGTGCTGGCCGAGCTCGGCTACAGCAAACAGGAGATCGCTGCGCTGCGCGAAGAGCGCGTGGTCTGACGGACACGCCCAACGAATACGGAGGAGCAACGAGATGGCCAACGACAAGAACGCAGTGCGGCGGATCCTGGACCAGGTCAAGGCCGACGGCCGCACGTCGCTGACCGCACCCGAAGGCAAGCAGGTGTGCGACGCCTATGGGATCGCGGTGCCGAAGGAACAGCTGGTCACCAGCGCCGCGGACGCGGCGAAGGCGGCCGAGACGATCGGGTTCCCGGTGGTGATGAAGATCGTATCGCCGCAGATCCTGCACAAGACCGAGGCCGGCGGCGTCGTCGTCGGCGTCGATTCGGCGCAGGCCGCGCAGCAGGCGTTCGACCGGATCATGGCGAGCGCGAAGAGATACGACGCCAAAGCGCAACTGCTGGGCGTGCAGGTGCAGCAGATGATCGGCGGCGGCCAGGAAGTCATCGTCGGCGCAGTCACCGATCCGGCATTCGGCAAGCTGGTCGCGTTCGGCCTGGGCGGCGTGCTGGTCGAGGTGCTGAAG
>DATLGW010000912.1:0-5731 GCA_035540315.1 Burkholderiaceae bacterium
GCGTCAGCGACCGCGCCGCGCGGGCTCGAGTCGCTGCGGATGTCCGCGCTCGAAGCGGCGCGGTCGCTGACGCTGCCGTCGCGCCGCGACGCGGACTGGCGATTCACCGACCTGAGCGCGCTGTACCAGCTCGCGTTCCGCGCGCCGGCCGCGCCTGCGGTGCCCGCGCCGATCGCGCTGGCGGCCTGCGAGGTCGCCGAGGCTGCGCACCGGCTGGTGTTCGTCGACGGCGTGTTCGCGCCGGCGCTGTCGGCGCCGCACTACGACGAGTCGCTGATGGCGATGCCGCTGGCCGCCGCGCTGCGCGCGCACGGCGACGCGATCCTGCCGCGGCTGGCCTCGCTGGTGCCGCCCGACCAGGACGCGTTCAGCGCAATCAACGCCGCCCACCTGCACGATGGCGCGGTCGTCGTCGCGCGTGCCGGTGCTGCCCGCCCGGCGCCGCTGCACCTGCTGTTCGTCAGCACGCAGGCGCAGGCAGCCGTGCATCCGCGGGTGCTGATCGTCGCCGAGCCCGGCGCCGAGCTGACGGTGATCGAGGACTACAGCAGCCTGCACGACGACCTCTACTGCGTGAACGCGGTCACCGAGATCATCGTGGCCGCAGGCGCGGGCGTGCGGCACGTGAAGCTGCAGCGCGAGTCGACCGCGGCGTTCCACATCGCGACCTGCGCGGTGCACCTGGACCGCGACGCGCGCTTCGCGTCGCATTCGGTCGCGCTGGGCGCACGGATCTCGCGGCTGAACCTGAACGTCGTGCAGTCGGCGCCGGGCGCGTCGATGCACGTCGACGGGCTGGCGATGCTCGAGGGTCGCCAGCTCGCCGACACGCACAGCTTCTTCGATCATGCGGCGCCCGACGGCGCGAGCCGGCAGACGCACAAGGCGGTGCTGGGCGGCCAGTCGCACGGGGTTTTCAACGGCCGGATCCTGGTGCGGCCGCATGCGCAACGCACCGATTCGGCGCAGCAGAGCCGCACGCTGCTGCTGTCGCAGCGCGCGCACGTCGACTCGAAGCCGCAGCTCGAGATCTTCGCCGACGACGTCAAGTGCTCGCACGGCGCGACCGTCGGGCAGCTCGACGCCGACGAGCTGTTCTATCTGCGCAGCCGCGGACTGTCGGCGACCGCAGCCCGCAACCTGCTGACCTACGGCTTCGCTGCCGAGATCGTCGATCGGATCCCGGTGCCGTCGCTGGTCAGCCGGCTGCACCAGTGGGTGCTGGCGCGCACCGAGGCAGGAAGCAGGACCGAATGATGAACGATGTGATCCATCCCGGTGCGACCGCGCTCGACTTGCAGCGGCTGCGCGCCGACTTCCCGATCCTGTCGGAAGTCCGCGTCAACGGCCGGCCGCTTGTGTACCTCGACAACGCCGCGTCGTCGCAGATGCCGCAGCCGGTGATCGATCGGCTGGTGCGCTACGCGACCCGCGAGCACGCGAACATCCACCGCGGCGTGCATTACCTGTCGGAAACCGCGACCACTGCGTACGAGGAGGCGCGGCGCAAGATCCGCGGCTTCCTGAACGCCGCGAGCGACAGCGAGATCGTGTTCACGTCGGGAACGACCGAGTCGATCAACCTGGTCGCGCACGGCTACGGGCGCGCGTTCGTCGGCGCCGGCGACGAGATCCTGATCAGCGCGCTCGAGCACCATTCGAACATCGTGCCGTGGCAGATGCTGTGCGAGGAGCGCGGCGCGACGCTGCGGGTCGCGCCGATCGACGATGCCGGCGACGTGATCGTCGAGGAGTTCGAGCGGCTGGTGTCGCCGCGCACGAAGCTGGTGGCGCTCGCGCACGTGTCGAACGCGCTCGGCACGATCAATCCGGTGCGCGAGATGATCGCGATCGCGCACCGCCACGGCGTCCCGGTGCTGCTCGACGGCGCGCAGGCCGTGCCGCACGTTCCGGTGGACGTGCAGGCGCTCGACTGCGATTTCTACGCGTTCTCGAGCCACAAGCTGTACGGGCCCACCGGAATCGGCGTGCTGTACGGCAAGCAGGCGCTGCTGCAGAAGATGAAGCCGTTCAAGGGCGGCGGCGACATGATCCTGTCGGTCAGCTTCGAGAAGACGACGTACAACGTCGTGCCGTTCAAGTTCGAGGCCGGCACGCCGCCGATCATGGCTGCGGTCGGCCTGGGCGCGGCGATCGATTACGTCGGCGCGGTCGGACTCGAGCGGATTGCCGCGCACGAGAATGCGCTGCTCGAGCGCGCGACGCAGGCGCTGGCGGAGATCCCTGGGGTGCGGATCGTCGGCACCGCGCGAAACAAGGCGGCCGTGGTCTCGTTCAACGTCGGCGACGTGCATCCGCACGACGTCGGCACGCTGCTGAACGACGAGGGGGTCGCGGTGCGCACCGGCCATCACTGCGCGCAGCCGGTGATGCAGCGGTTCCGCATTCCCGCGACGGCGCGCGCGTCGTTCGCGATGTACAACACGCCCGAAGAAGTCGATGCGCTGGCCGACGCGGTTCGCAAGGTCTGCCGGCTGTTCGGCTGATACCGCATGGACTCCAAGCAGCTGTACCAGGAAGTGATCCTGGATCACAACAAGAAGCCCCGGAACTACGGTGCGTTGCCGGATGCGACGCATCGTTCCGAGGGGGTGAACCCGCTGTGCGGCGACCACATCCGGCTCGATCTGCGGGTCGACGACGACCGCATCGGCGCGATCGCGTTCGAAGGCCAGTCGTGCGCGATCTGCAAGGCGTGCGCGTCGATGATGACGACGGTCGTCAAGGGCGCCGCAATCGCCGATGCCGAGCGGCTGGTCGACGGTTTTCGCGCGATGGCGACCGGCCGCGCCACGCCCGAGGAACTGCGCGCGCTCGGGCGCCTGACGGTGTTCGCGGGGGTCAAGGACCTGCCGTCGCGGGTCAAGTGCGCGGTGCTGCCGTGGCACACGCTGCATGCGGCGCTGCATTCGCAGGGCAGCGTATCCACCGAAGGGGATGCCGATCCGGCGGTCAACGCCGGCCGAACCTGATCAGCGCGCGGCGCCCGCTGCCTCGGGCGCCGCCGCGACCGTCACAGAGCCAGAGCCAACATGCCGAAGATTTCCGACATCGAGCCGACGCCGAATCCGAACGCGATGAAGTTCGTGCTGCGCGAGCCGCTGACGTGGGGCGTCACGCGCTCGTACGAATCGGCCGAGCAGGCCGCCGGCGATCCGCTGGCGTCGGCGCTGTTCGCGAACCCGCACGTGACCAGCGTGTTCTACGTCGATCACTGGCTGACCGTCACGCAGGACGGGCGGGCCGACTGGCAGGCGCTGCTGCGCGAGCTGGCCGCGCCGATCCGCGAGGCGCCGGCTGCGCAGGCGCACTCGGAGGCGATCGCGCAGCAGTCCCCTGCGGCGGCCGCCGCAGCCGACCTCAGCGACGAGGACCGGGAAAAGCTCGAGCAGATCGTGCAGATGCTCGACGAGCGGGTCCGGCCTTATCTGCAGAGCGACGGCGGCGACCTGTACGTGGTCGGGCTCAACGGCAAGGAAGTGCAGGTGCACTACCAGGGCGCGTGCGGCAGCTGTCCCAGCTCGATCACCGGCACGCTGACCGGCATCGAGAGCATGATCCGCCAGATCGACCCCGACCTGTACGTCGTGCCGGTCTGACTACTCCTCCAGCGAGAAGCCGGACGCCTTGACGACCGGCCCCCACATCGCCGTCTCGTCGCGCTGCAGCTTCTCCAGCTGCTGCGGCGACGTCGACGACGGCCGCAAACCCGCCGCGGCCAGCCGTTCGGCCACCGCCGGATCGGCCGCCGCTGCGGCGGCCGCTTTCGCATAGGCCTGCACGATCTCCGCGGGCAGGCCGGCCGGGCCGAACAGCGCGAACCAGCTCGACAGGTCGAAATCGACGCCGGCCTCCTTCAGCGTCGGCACCTCGGGCACGAGCTCGCTGCGCGACGCGCCGCTGGTGGCCAGGATGCGGATCCGGCCCGCCTTGTGCAGCGAAGCGGCTTCGGTGACGGGCGAGAACACCGCCGAGATCTGGCCGGCAGCCAGGTCGGTGATCGCCGGCCCGGACCCCTTGTACGGCACGTGGCTCAGCTGCAGCCCGGTGCGCTGCGCGAACGACACGGCGAAGAAATGCGCGGGCGTGCCGGCGCCGGTCGTGCCGTAGTTTGCTTTGTCGGGATTCGCCGCCGCCCAGCGCTTGTATTCGGCCACCGTCTTCGCCGGCGTCGCCGGGCCGACCGTCACCGCATAGTCGAACGCGGCGATCGTGCTGATCGGCGTCAGGTCCTTCAGCGGGTCGTAGCGCAGGTTCTTGTAGACGTGCGGAAACAGCGTAAGCGGCCCCGACGGCGAGGCGATCAGCGTCTCGCCATCGGGTTTCGCATGCTTCATCGCCTCGAGCGCGACGCGGCTCGCGGCACCGGGGCGGTTCTCGACGATGACCGGGCGCCCCAGCGTCGCGCGCATGTGCTCTGCCACCACCCGGGTGGCGGTGTCGATCGAGCCGCCGGCCGGGAAGCCGACCACGATCCGGATCGGCGCCTGCTGCGCCCAGGCCGCCGGCGCGCCCGCCGCCGCCAGCGCGGCGCCGATCGCGATCAGCGCGTGTCTGCGTGTCGTCGTCATCTGCGGTCTCCTTTCTCCGTGTGTGCTGTCGTATCAGATCAGTGCCGCCGGCTCGATCCCCGCCTTGCGCAGCAGGCTCGCGAAGATCAGCCGCTCGAGCTTGCCTTTCGGCTCGAATGCCCGGGCGTCGCGCGCGCATGCGCGCCGGACGGGGTCGGTCAGCTCCAGGTTCGGGCCGCGCAGCGCGTCGGCCTGGACCTGGACCTCGCAGGCGCGCTGCAGCGTCCACATCCAGCGAAACGCGGTGAACACGTCGGGGCCGACGACCAGCATCCCGTGGTTGCGCAGCACGAGCACGTTCTTGTCCGCGAGGCTCGCGACCAGGCGCGGCCCCTCGTCGTCATGAACGGTGATCCCCTCGAAGTCGTGGTAGGCGACGTCGCCCCACAGCTCGGCGCCGTAGAAGTCGTCGTGCCGCAGCCCGTCGCGCTTGCAGGCGACGGCCATTCCCGCCGTCGTGTGCGTGTGCATCACGCAATGCGCGTCCGCGCGCGCTGCATGGATCGCGGCGTGGATCACGAATCCGGCGCGGTTGACGAAGTGCTCGGTCGGCTGCAGCGGCGTTCCGTCGGCGCCGATCTTGACCAGATTGCGCGCGGTCACCTCGTCGTAGTTCAAGCCGAACGGGTTGATCAGGAACGCGTCGGGCTGCCCCGGCACGCGCAGCGTGATGTGGTTGTAGATCAGCTCGGTCCAGCCCAGGTGAGCGAACACGCGGTAGCAGGCGGCCAGCTCGATGCGCAGCCGCCATTCGGTTTCGCCGATGTCCTGCGGCCGCCGGTCGAGCAGCTCCGCCGCCAGGTCCAGTCGAATCGCCATCCGCAACGGCGCGCTTCAGGCGGCCGTCGCCATCTCGCCCTGCTCCTCGGCGATCAGCTTGTTCAGCGTGCGCCGGAAGTGCGACAGCGGGACGTCGGCGGTCAGCGCGAGCATCTTGAAGTTCGGATCGGCATCGAGCACCTGCTGCTGCGCCTCGATGATCGCCTTGTCCTCCATGAAGCCTTCGAGCATGCTGTCGCGCAGCGAGATCGCGATCGTCGGGTCGTGCAGTTCGTAGTTGTGCAGGTAGTTCCAGAAGAAGTGCGTCGTGCGCCGCGTCTCGGGCGTCATGAACTGGCAGTTGCGGTATTCCTTCGCGC
>DATLGW010000913.1:0-2171 GCA_035540315.1 Burkholderiaceae bacterium
GTCATCGGCTATGCGGATCTTCCGACACTCGAGATCCGCCGCGCGCGCAGCCCGTGGAACACGATCACCAGCAGGCCCAGCCCGAGCCCGATCTCGTCGGTGATCGGCAGCGCCAGCACCAGCGAGAACGCGGCCGCGGCCGCGATGACGCGCTCGTACCACTTCATCGGCGCGAACAGGTAGCCGATCGCCGCCGCGCCCCACAGGCCGATCGCGATCAGCGCCTTCAGCACGATGTAGCCGACGTCGACCCAGTCGCCGGCCTGCAGCATCAGCGCCGGCGCATAGACCGCCATGTACGGAACGACGAAGCCGGCAATCGCGACGCGGATCGCCTGGAAGCTGATCTTCAGTCCCGGCGCGCGCGCGATCGGCGACGCCGCGAAGCATGCGAGCGCCACCGGCGGCGTCAGGTCGGCCATGATCCCGAAATAGAAAACGAACATGTGCGACACGATCAGCGGCACGCCCAGCTCGAGCAGCGCCGGCGCCGCCAGCGAGCTGGTGATGATGTAGTTCGGAATCGTCGGGATCCCCATGCCGAGCACCAGGCACACCAGCATCGTCAGCACCAGGCTCAGGAACAGGCTCTGTTCGCCGAGGCGGATGATGTAGCCGGCCAGCAGCGTCGCCGCGCCGGTCAGCGTCAGCACGCCGATGATCGTGCCGACCAGCGCGCAGGCGATTGCGACCGGAAGCGCATGCCGCGCGCCGTCGGCCATCGCGAACAGCGCCTGCCGCAGCGTCTCCCGGCCGCCGGCGATGACCAGGTTGACGGCGACGAGCGCGGCGATCACCCAGAACAGCGCCGACACGCCCCAGCGCACGAAGCCGGCGCATGCGATGCCGAGCGCGACCCAGAACACGATCCGCCACGTCGTCGCCGACAGCTGCAGGCTGACGCTGCGACCGAAGATCAGCACCGCAGTCAGCGTCAGCCCGATCATTCCGGCGAACAGCGGCGTGTAGCCCGAGAACAGGAACGTCACCAGCGCCGCGAGCGGCACGATCAGGAACCAGTCGCGCTTGACCGCGGCCCACGCGTCGGGGCACTCCTCCTTCGGCAGCCCGAGCAGCCGCGCCCGCCCCGCCTCCAGGTGCACCATCCAGAACGCGGTCGCGAAATACAGCAGCGCCGGGATCAGCGCCGCGATGCAGATCTGCACGTACGGAACGTTCAGCGTCTCGGCCATGATGAACGCGACTGCGCCCATCACCGGCGGCATGATCTGGCCGCCCATGCTCGACGTCGCCTCGACGCCGCCGGCGAATTCCGCGCGGTAGCCGAAGCGCTTCATCAGCGGGATCGTGAACTGCCCGGTGGTGACGACGTTGGCGACGCCCGAGCCGTTGATCGTCCCCATCAGCCCCGAGCTGACGACCGAGACCTTCGCCGGGCCGCCGCGCGTGTGGCCGACGGTCCCCATCGCGAAGTCGGTGAACAGCCGGATCATTCCGGCCTGCTCGAGGAACGAGCCGAACAGGATGAACAGGAAAATATAGGTCGAGCTGACGTAGGTCGGGATCCCGTAGATGCCCTCGGTGCCGAACGCCAGCTGATCGACGACCTGCTCGTAGGCGTAGCCGCGGTGCGTCAGCGGCGCAGGCAGCAGGTGACCGAACAGCGCGTAGCCGACGAACAGTGCGCAGATGATCGGCAGCGCGTTGCCCATCACCCGACGCGCGGCCTCGAACACCAGCAGCACCGTCACGGTGCCGACCACCAGATCGAGCGTGGTCGGATCGCCGGCGCGCGCGATCAGGTCGGCTTCGAAGATCCAGTGGTAGAACGCCAGCGCGAAGCCGAGCGCGCCCATCGCATAGCCGAGCAGCCGCCACGGTCCGGCGGCCCCTGGGCGAAACGTCGGATGCAGCGAGAACACCAGCAGCAGCACGAAGCCCACGTGCAGCGCGCGCACGATCTGGCTTGCCAGCGGACTGTAGGCCGCGGTGTAGATCTGGAACGACGAGAACACGACGGCGATCGCGAAGATCGCCGTCGGCAGCTGCACTCGAGGCAGGTCCTCGAGCGGAACATGAGGCGAAGCGGACATCGCGCAGACCTCGGGAGAGTGGGTTCAGCCGTGATGGGGACGCGCAGGCCCGCCGACCTCTGATGGGGCCGTTACTTCAGCAGGCCCGCTTCCTTGTAATACTTCTCGGCGCCCGGG